>DASYBA010000337.1:0-26155 GCA_036501005.1 Candidatus Xenobia bacterium
GCCAAGAAGAGTCTGTCTACCAAGCAGGCCAATCAATTGCTGTCGGCATCCGAGGGCAAGTCGCTGGAGCTTCTGCTGGTGGAACGGGGCATGCTGGACAAGCACAGCCTGCTGGGCATCAAGAGTACGCTGTGCGATCTGACGCCGGTCGATCTGCAGCTCGTCAACATCGACCTCAACGTCGTCCGTCTTCTGCCGGGCTCCATGTCGAGGAAGTTCAGCGCCGTCGTCTATGCCCTGGACGAAGACAAGCTCATGGTCGCCCTGGCCAACCCGACCGACCCGTTTGCCCGATACTTTATCGGCATGCGCACCAACCGGGAGATCGAGTGTCGAGTGGCCTACCTGGGAGACGTCCAGTCGCTGCAGGACCAGGCCTACCCGGCGGAAGAGTTGGAGGGCGCCTCCGGTCCGGCCCTCTTGCAGGCGCCGGCGCAGACCCCCCGTGTCGGCATGACCGAAGAGGCGGCGCCGTCCAGCGGCGGATCACGGCGGGTGGACTTGCCGCAGGGTCCGCATACCGTGCCCAGCTCGGGCAATGCGACCCACCTGATTGGTCGTCCCCACCAGCCGGTCGAGTCGGGTCGGCCACCGCTGGCGAGAGGGTCGACCCCCCACATGCCAGGGGCTGATGCGCCCTCGCCCCGGCCCGCCTCGCCGTCGCTCTCGCCGGCCGATCGGCAGAAGACCCTGGACAAGCTGGATGAAGAAATTGCCCAACGGCGGGCGCGGGCGAGTGGCCGACTGGACCCCGCCAAGCTCGATCGGGACACGCTGACCCCGCTCCCCGCGCCGCCAGCACCGGCGCCAGCGGCCCCGCCGGCCGTCCCCCCGGCCCCGGCGCCGTTCACGCCTGACGTCGTGCCAGAGATGCGGCGGTCTCGTCCCGAGCCGCCGCCGGCTTCGCCCAAGCCCACCGCGCCCCCAGCGCCGGCCAGGTCGGCCCCTCCTCCCGAGCCTGCCGCGAGTGTGCCTCCGCCATCCCCCAAAGCTGCCGCCCCGCCGGCGCCCACACCGGCCGCCCCCGCCGCGGCCAGTTCGGCGTTCACCGTTCCGGTGACGGCGCGTATCGAGACCAAGGCTGCCGAGACGGCGCGATTGCGAGACCTGCCCGCGTCCCTGCAGGGACCGTCCACCGACACTCCGCCCCCATCCAAGAAGCGAGAAAGTGGCAAACTGGCCAATGCTTCGGCGGCGGCAGTGGTCGAGGCCGCCCCGCGTCGTCCTGAGCCCGAGCTTGAGGATCCAGAGACCGAGGGGGTCGAGCTCATCCCCATCGACGACGAAATCGAGCTAGTCTGGGAGGAAGAGGCCCCCAAGGGGCGACCCGGGCCGGATCTTCTCGAGACCATCAGCAACATGGCGATGAGCGTTGCAGAGAGCGGGCGCCTAAGCTATATCGAGCCGCTCATCCTGAAGACGGCTCGGCAGTTGACGGGCGCGGAGACGGCCGCCTTTCTCATGGTGGAGCAGGATCGCCGTTACATTTCCTACCATTCGACCGTCGGGGCGCGTCAAGACGCCACCCAGTATGCCGTGCCCTTCGACGACACGACGCTACCGGGCTGGTGCGTGATCAACGAAAAGGGGTTGAGCGTCAACTCCCTCAAGGGCGAAGCCCGCTTCGACACCAAGGCGGAGGAAACGGCCGGGGTACCGACCGGAGGAACGGCCTGCGTGCCCGTGCGGTGGGGCGCGGAAGTGGTCGGGGCGCTGCTGGTGGCCTCACCCCGGCCGGTGGCCTTCGATGTCCGTCCCCTGTTTACGCTGGCCGCTCCACTGGCGGCGGCGGTGAAAGCTCGGCAGATGGAGTCGCGTATCCACGACATTCGCATGGAGACGGTCCAGGCGCTTCTCGACTGGAGCGAGGCGGGCAGCCCGGGGGCGCGCCAGCACAGCTCGGAAGTGGCCCAGGTGGCCAGCGCCATGGCTAAAAACATGGCCTTGCCGCCCAACGAGGTCGACGAGATCTACATGGCGGCGCTGCTGCACGATATCGGACTGATTCCCGATAAAAACGCGACGGAGCACCCGCAGCGGGCCGGCCAGATTCTGCAAAAGGTTCGCATTCTGCAGAAGATGCTGCCCCTCATTCGATACCACCACGAGCGCTACGACGGCACCGGCTACCCGCACGGGCTGCAGGGAGAAGCCATTCCTCTGGGTGCTCGGGTGCTGGCCGTGGCCGAGGCGTGGTGCGAGGAGGATCTCAAGCGCTTTTCCCGTCGCTCCGCAGAGGTGGAACGATTCCTGGTGCGGTTCGGCACTGAGTTCGACCCGACGCTGAAAGCCGCGTTCATTCGGGCCGTCAACCTGGAGAGCTGAGGGGCTCTAGCCCTCGTACCAGGTGTAAGCGTGCAGGCGGCCGTCGGACCCGGCCGCCACCAGTTGCCAGGAGCTCGCCTGCAGGTGGAACGACAGCGCCTCAGCTTCTTGCTTGCCGCTTCGCCACAGCTCCCGGCCCGACTCGGGATCGAGCGCCCGCATGGGTGAGCTGCCCAGTCGAGGACGGGCGTTGTCCAGCGCCGAACGGTAGCACGGGATCTCCGTTCGATAGTGGGCAAAGGGCCCCCAGGTATGGTTCTGTCGAATCGGCGTGGAGGCCAGCAGCACCGGTGAATGGGGTGCGAAGGGCAACACCTGGTGCAAGGGCGTGCGCAGGTCCACGGCCCACGCGGGCAGGCCCGTGAGGGGATCAAGCTGGAACAGCGAGTGGCGAAACTTGTTGCGGAACTCCCACGCCACCGAACACACGACGCCCTTGGGTGACGTCGTGACCAGACAAGGCGGCGTATCGAGATAGGAGCCGACCATGGGCCCCAGGCAGCGGTGCCAGCCCACCTCGCCATCGCCGGTCGATACGCCGACCAGGGGCTCCAGGCCCTCGACGGTGCGGTCTTGCAACACGACCAGTTCGTGGCCGTCGGACAGCGGCAACGCGGGGGCGCGATCGCGGGTCGGCCGCCACACGTGGAATTCCGGATGCGACCAGCGGGTCTCTCCCGTCGCCGGTTCCAGCATCATGACGCCTTTGCCCTCGTGCCAGAGACAAACCCCGTGGGCCGTCGTCCCCCCCCACTCGGTCTGGCCGGTGAAGTCGCGGGACCACGACGCCTTGCCCTCCACGTCCAGCGCCACGAGCCGGGTGGCGGTGTTCTCGGCATTGGCAAAGTACACGATCAGCAGGTCGTCGACCACGGCCATGTGCGAGAGGCCGGTGCCAGCCGGGTAGAGCTTGTCCAGGCTCCAGCGACGTGAGCCATCCAGCAGGTTGTAGAGATTCAGGCACACAAAACGGGGACGGTCTTCGGGCGTCGTCGGCAGGCTCCACAACTGCGCTGCCACCTGGCCCCCGAAGAGCGTCAGCGCATACCAGGTGCCTTTGCCGGCCCGCGCTTCCCAGACGCGTTCGCCTTCGTTGGGAGACAAACCTCGCAGCGCCCCATCCCACGTGCCTACCACGATGCGCTTGTCGGCCATGAGGAAGTCTGGAAGGATGGAACCGTAGATGCCGTGGATCCAGGTCGGAGTCGGCGCCACCCGCTGCCACACCGGTGGGAGCGCCGGGCGGGGTGGCGGCAGTTCCAGCCGGGCCGGGCGGGCCGGCTGCGCCGGTGCTGTGGCGGGTGCCGGCATGGCCTGTTCGACGGCGATCCCACTGTCGCCGGGCGTCTTGAGGCGACGGAAGCCCATCCCCCCGCCCAGCCGACTCGTCGTCGCGGCCCGCAACAAACCCCGCCCGCCCGTGCTGGGCGGATCGCTGTCGGTGGAGATCGCTTTGGAGAAGCGCCCAGGCGCTGCCATGGTGAGGGTGCCGGTAGTCCGAGGACGGGGCCGAGGGGGCCGGGGGGCCGCAGCCGTCGGCTCCTTCAAGGGCGGGAAGGCCAAGACGAGTTCAGCATCGACGTAGCTGGCAGACGGGTAGCGCAGGTGGTGGGCCGACAGCCCACGGGCGATAATGCGCTCCAGGTCTTCGGAAAGCTGTGGGTTGTAGCCACGGATGGCGGGGAAGTCCCACTGTTCACGAGACACCGGCGACTGCCCGGTCAGCAGGTGGTGGAAGAGGGCCGAAACGGTGTAGACGTCCCACGTGGCAGACGGTTGGCCGAGGTGGGAGTCCGCGGCTCGATAGGGGTGGCGGCCGGGCGCTCCCAGTTTGGCGTCGCGCCAGTCGAGAGGGAGGACTTTGACGACGTCGTCGTCGTCGACCGCCACCCGCTCGGGGGAAAGCTCGGCCAGCACCACCATGGGGCGCTTGTTTTGCAGGTAGTCGAGCGCCTGCAGCATCTGGTGCAGGAGATTCACGGCCCGCTCCTCGGGGAGCCAGGGCATGCCCTCCATCACCAGCATGGTTTCCATGTCGCGGCCCTGCACCGCGTCGAACACGACGTAGCCGGCTCGAGTCTCGATGGAGAATTCCCGCAGCCGGATGAGGTTGGGATGCTCGCAGGTGCGCGCCAGGGCGAAACGGCGCCCGGCGGCCTCTATCTCATCCTTATGCTGGCAGTCGTGGAGGACGCCGATCTTGACGCTGCACGGCTCCTCCTTCTCCATGTCGATGGCGACGTAGCCGGCCTGGGGGAGGATCGCCGGAGTGGCCAGCACGAGATAGCGCAAGTCGACGATGGTCGCCGACAAGAGAAAGCTCTCCAGCCCCCGCCCGCAACGCCCGCACTCGGTGGAGCGAAGCTCGTTCTTCTTGCCGCAGCGCACGCAAAAACGCCCACCGACCTCGCCCTCGTGCACGCCGGGCAGACCTTCGGGGCTCAGGTAGCTGAAACAGGAGGGGCAGCGGCGCGGGTTGTCGTCAACGACCTCGCCGCAAGTCGTGCATTGCATGGTTCACGTGTAATACGTCGCTGAGGGGGCTTCTCCCCCCCGATCGCTTCGCTGGTGGGGCCCCGGGCTATCGCCAGGCGGGGCTGGTCAGAAGGACGATCCAGAGGGCGGCGAGAGAGCTGGCGATGATGACCCAGGCGGCGTCGTGCCAATGGAGGCGGACGCGGGGTGGGCTCTGGCCGGGGGTGGTCAACATGAAAATCTCCTGGATATCGGTGGATGGACCGAAGGTTGTCCTTGTCATCGTAGCACACTGGCATTGCTCGTAAACGACGGAGAGATTACAAGGCGGCATCTTTTTGATACAGACGGGAGAGCGGTTAATAGTTTTCGATTCTAAGCAGGGCCTGGTCGGCTGTCAAGAGAGTTATCCGCAAATTTGCCCGCATTGTCCACAAAGCACCCACAGCCGCTCCGGGACTGAACTTGATGCAGATCAGGCTCGCCGGCGACGCTCCGTTGCGATGACCAGCACGCTGCCTAGCAGGGCCACAACGGCGGCGCTGGTCCGAGGATCCAGCTCGGGAGTCGCCGCCGCTGGAGAAGTAAACAACAGGTTGGGGCCAAAGTAACCGACGTTGTCGGCCGTCGAAGCCGCCGGATTCTTGAAGAAGGGGTCGGTCAGAGTGGTCCCCGTGCCGACGTCCTCCTGAGAAAGGACACAAGTCATGCCGCCCGCGAAGCTGGGTGCGGCGAGTTTGAACCATGATTCATCTGCGGAGCAGGGGCACGGGAGGCAGGGCCCCCCGGAGGTCATGGCGATGGTGTATCTTCCGGCCGGCAGCGTGATTGCAGAGCAGAGGGCAGTATACCAGAAGCCGCACTGAAACTCCGGGGGGCAGGCACTGTGCTTGCACAGAATCGTGGCGGTGACCAGGGGTGCTTTGCCACGATTGTAGGTACAGTTCTTCGAGCACCAGATGGCCACTTCGTGGCTAACGCTGAGCCCGCAACCCTGCTCGATGCAGCAAGGCTTCAGGGCCGCGGAGTGCAAGCAGTACACCCCGAGTGCGGTCACACAGATGGTCGTGCTCGTCTTGAAGGAGTAGCCAAAATCCTCGACGTTGGTTGGGCATCCACCCTGTACGTGGAAAGTGGCTTTCGGACACCCGATGGCGCCTACGGAGACCACCAGGGGACAGCCAATCAGTGGGCCGGCTTGCACCGGGGTGATGGTCGAAGCGAATAGGAGCCCGATGATGGCCAAAGTGAATCCAAGCTTGATGGCTGACATTCGGTGGCCCCCCTCGTGCTGCTCGGTATTTTGATAGAATATCAATTTCAACGGACAGAGTCAAGATTCGATAAAGGTGGGAACCGTGGATGAAACGTCAGTCGCCGCCGGCGTCGCCGAAGAGTTCGAAGGCTCCCCAGTAGTGCGGGTTGGCATAGGTGCGGTGGGACATGAGGCGAGCGCGTGCCTCGCGAACGGCCTCGGCTTTCGAGTCCCCGGCCTGGAGCTGGGTGAAGAGCGTGTCGGCAAAAAGGCGCCGGGCTCCTTCGTCGACCTGCCAGCGAGTAAATACGACCGACGACAGCCCAGCATACATGAGGGGCAGGGTCAGCGTACGCCAGGCCGTGCCGGGGGCGGCCGGCCAGCGAGCGGCCCGGGTGGCGGAGAGCAGCAACAGGTGGGTGGTGAAGCTGAGGTGCGCCATGTGCTGGAGCGACACGCCGCCGTCCTGCAGGGTAAAGGTGCTGCCGAAGGCGGCCTCGCCGTGCAGCTCGATGGGGGCAGAAATGTGCAGCATGCTGGCCTTGCGGACCATGGTTTCGAACTCTTCCATCTTGTGGGAGGAGCGGACTTCGATGACGCTGGACGGCGAGTTGGTGTCGACGACCGCCGCCGATCCGGGCGGAGGCGGGAAGGGCGTGCCCGGCCCGGAGCCGCCCAGCAGACCTCGGGGTCGGACGGTCTGAGTCTGCGGGGCGATGGTGGCCGTCATGACCTTGCGGGTCGCCCGTGCCAGCCCGGAGTGCTTGCCCCGCTTACGGCACACCTGCCAGGATGGAATGGTGGGGGTCCAGGCCAGATCGAACCGGTTGGCCAGCGCCTCGCCGCGGGGCGTCGTCAGCACGGCAAAGGGAACGTCGGTGAGAACGTCGTCCGGCACCACCAGCAGCCGAGTGTGATTCTCGAGGTGCTCGGCCACCCCGGAGAAGAGTGCGGCCGACAGCGCCTGCACGATCTCGGCCGTCGCCTGGGCCTGATCGGCCTGCTCCAGGCCAGATGTCAACGCATGCACCAGGCGTTGCAGATCGGCACGGCCGACGGGCTGGACGAAAGGGATGAGTTCGTCGGCCGTGACCAGCCAGAGCCAGGTCTGGTGGCCCCCCACCAGCCAGGCGAGGAGCGCGGTGCGCTCGGGCAGAAGCGCTTGCACTTCCTCCACGCCCATGGACTGGAAGAAGCGCAGCGCCGCATACTCCGGGTGCTGCTGCTGGGCCGCTTCCCGGTGCCCTCGGAGCTCGCTGCGCAGGGCTTGGAGCTGCTGCCGGACCTGGCCTCGAGTGCGGTGGTCATGGAGCGTCTCGAGGCGGGAGTTGCAGCCCCGGATCTGGGCCACGATGCGCTCGCACTGACCGACCGGGCCGCCCCCGTTGGCGGACTTGTCCGGCACGGACAAACGCTCGGTGGCTGCCACGGCCGCATGGGCGTGGGCCGCCTGGGCCGCCTGAAAGGCGTATTGAACCTCGCCACGCTGGAGCGACAGGTGGACGGCGCCTTCAAACGGCAGGGCAGTGGGGCCTAGCACGTGCTCTGGATGGTCTCGACCGATGGCGGCCGGGTCGTCCATGAGCTCCAGGCCATTGCGCAGCCAGCGGAGCGCTTCATCGGCGCGCCCCAGGCTCCACAGCAAGGTGCCGCGGAAGCTGTTGATGACCGCCAGGAGCTGGGTATCTCCGGCCCCCTGGGCGAGGCCATGCGCGGTCACCAGGTGGGCTTCGGCCTCCGGTAGAGGGCCCAGCCGCGCGACCGCGCCGGCGACGAGGACCAAGGCGCTGGCGGCGCGGTCTTCGGCGCCCGCCGTCTGCAGCAACTTGGCGGCTTCGCGCAGGATCTTGTTGGCCTCCCCAGGTTGGTTGGCCAGCATGTAGACCGTGCCCAGCTCCAGCAAGACGTCGCCGACCAGATGGCGGCCATCGCCGGCCTTCGCTTCGGTCTCGGCCGCGTGGAGGAGACGGAGGGCCTCGCTGCTTCGATCCGTATGACGCAGGGCCCGGCCCTGGGCCAGCAGCGCGGAGATGAGGCGGGGGCGAACCTTCTCCTGACGGGCTGCATCGACCGCCAGGCCGTAGAGCCGCAGCGACTCCTGCCACCGGCCCAGGCAGCGCCAGGCGGTCGCCATGGGCATGTAGATGGAGCTGCGGTCGGCTTTGCGGCCCAGTGCATCGTTGAGCTCGAGAAGCTCTTCTGCAGCCCGCACCAGGTCGACGAAGCGCCCGAGGGCGAGGTAGCAGGCCACGATCTCTTCCAGGCACTCGCACTCCTTGAGGCGGTTGGGCTCCGTCTTCCAGATGCGAACGGCCTGGCGGAGGCAGCGCAAGGCCTCCTGGTGCTGTCCCAAGGCCATGTGGGTGCCGCCCAATCGGGTGAGGGTGCGGGCCTGGCCGACCTGGTCGCCGGCCGCGCTCTTGATGGCGAGGGTTTCTTCGAAGGCGGTGACGGCCTCGGCGTGGCGGTCTTCCTGCTCGAGGAGGCCGGCCAGCAGGTCGAGGGCGGCGGCCTCGCCGGCCCGGTCGTCGATGTCGCGTGAGGCGTGAATGGACTGTTGCCAGACCCGCTGCGCCTCCACCTTGTCGCCCCGCTGCAGGAAGACCTGGCCCAGCTTGCGCAGCACGCGGGCGTCGCCCTGATAGTCGAACGTCTTGCGATGCAGGTTCTTGGCTTCTCGCAGGCACTGCAGGCCTTCCGCCGTGCGGCCCAACTGGATGTAAAGCTCGGCGACGCCTTCCAATAATGTGCGGTCGTTGGCGTCGACCTTCTCGCCCAGCAGGAGCTGCAGGCTCTCTACCAGCGAGTGATCGACGGGCTTGCGGGAAGGCGGCTCAGGCATAGGGCTGAGTTCTCTTCGGGTCGAGGGCTCGCCTGCCTTGAGGGCTCCGCCCACCAGCCTCGAGGGCTCCGCCCCCCAGCCACTCCGCTTCGCTCCGTTGGGGGCCCCCCCGGCTCGTAGTAGGGGAAGCTTAGGAGTGGCTTCGCGCTGTAACAGTCGCCTGCTGGGCCGTGAGTGTGAGAGGACTTCAAGGGTGCAGGGGGAACCGGACGTCGGATATGCCGTTCAACGATACCTGGCTCCAGCAGGATGGGTTGATGAACGGGCGTTTCCGCTTCGACTCCCGCATCAAGGACGGCAAGTTCACTGCAGTCTATCGCATGATAGACAACCAGGACAACCGCCCGTGGATCCTACGGGTGTACATAGGCGGGGGAGACGCCCGCGAGGCCGCCGAGTTCCAGCAGACCTTTCAACAGGTGTGGGCCCGGCTCAGCCAGGTGGAGAATGCGCGGCTGCCCAAGATTCTCGACGCCTTCTCGCTGGAAGCATGCACCTATGTCTTGCGAGAGCAAGTCGAGGGCAGCACGCTGCTGTCCTACATCCAGTCGGGCAAAACGATAGACGAAAGCCAGGTGCGTGACTGGGGGGGGCAGTTGTGCGATTTGCTGGGGCCGTTGCACCAGCACGGCGTGGTGCTCGGCATCGTGCGGCCCAACGACGTCTACGTATTGTCGGACGGCACTTTGCGGCTGGCGGATTACGGCCCCATGGTCTTCTGGCCGCCCAGCCGCCGGCCTCGGGTCATCAAGGAGTGGCTGGGGGGCATGGCGCCGCCGGAGGCGCTGCGCGGGCAGGAGATGCGGGCCAGTTCCGACGTGTACGCCATTGGCTCGCTCCTGCACTACTGCCTGACTCGCATCAAGCCTCGCACCCACTCGTCGCCCTTTACGCTGCTGGGTAAACATCGAGACGACGTGAGCCGAGACTTCAACCGGGTCATCATGCGGTGTTTGTCGTTTTCACCCGATGGGCGCTTCGACGACCTGAAGGCCCTGAAGGTGGCGCTGCTCGGGCAGGCCGGGCCCATGGGCAGCGCGCAGGCCGACAGCGCTGCCAAAGTGATGGTGACGCCGCACAAGCTTATCTTTCGTGACGTCGACCCGGACCAGGTGCCGACCCAGACGCTGACCATCACGACGACCGGGCCAGACGATCGGGCGACCATTCGCAGCAGCGAGGCGTGGCTGATTCCCGATCCGGACATGTTCGAAGGGGCGCTGGGCGAGGTCCGCGTCACCGTAGACCCGAAGCTGTTGGTGGTGGGCGAGCTCACCGCCGGCGAGGTGACGGTCTACGGCAAGAAAGGCGGGCACGCCAAGGTGCCCGTGGAAGTGACCGTCCAGCCGCAGGGGATCACCAAGAGCAGCAAGACCCTGTTTGCCCTCATGCAGTTGGTCCTGCCTCTGCTGGTGGCGGTGCCGACCTTCGCCTTGGTGCAGTTCATGCACACGCAGGCGGGCGGCGATCCCACGTTCGCCCACTACCTGGCGCAGGGGCTTGCCGGGTGGCTGATGTTGCAGCCGTTGCTCCTGCCCATGCTGTCGTTGATGGCGTTCAGCCGCATGAACCGGATGATGCAGTCGCTCATTTTTTACTACTATGTGGCGTCGCTGTTCCTTCCGCTCGCGGTGCTGGCCGCGGTGTGGGCCATGGAAGGGGCGCAGTACCTGCCGCCGACGCCGGTGTACCTGGTCTCCTATTGGGTGGCATGGCTGATGGGGGCGGCCACGTTCAGCGACTTCGGCTGGATCAACCGGGTGCCGGGGGCCGCTCAGAAGGCCGTTTCAGTGTTGATTCGGTTGCTGTTCGTGGCGGCGATGGGGGCGGGATTCTGGGCGCTGCTCCAGCCGGTGGCGTCCAAGCCGTCGCCGGCCCCGCACCACAACCCCTCGCCCGCGCCGAAGGCGTCGACCAAGGCGACAAAGCCCCACAAGAAGGGGTAGGGCTAGTGCGGACTCAGCCCATCCCACAGGAGCGATGTCCAACTCATGGCGTCGACCCCCCGGCTTTTCACCCGGGCCACATCGGATTCGTCGCAGACCACCAGCGGTCGATACGACGGGGCGCGGCGGGTGAATTCCAACAACCCCGCCAGATCGGCCGCTGTGGTGCTTGACGTCTTGATCTCCAGGGCCCATGGTCCCCCGCTTCCTTCGACGACCGCATCGACCTCCAGAGGCTCCTCTCGCCAGTATCGAACGGTGTGACCGACGTTCAGCAAGGACGCCAGGCAAGCGTTCTCCACCATCCGCCCCCACCGTGTCGGTTCGGTCTTCGGTGTAGGCCAGGCATCGAGCGCCGCCGTTACGAACGCGTTATTCAGCGGCACCAGCTTGGGGGGAGCCGCGCGTCGTCGCACCTCGTTGCTGGCGTGCTTGGGTACGGTGGCCACCAGGTAGGCCTCGGCCAGGAGTTCCAGGTAGTGCGTCAGGGTGGTCATCGAGCCTTCTGCCAGCATCCCCGCCATTTTCGATAGAGATAGAATCTCGGCGGGGTGACCGGCGCAAATCGCGAAGGCCTGGCGGAGCAAGGCCGGTTTGCGGACCAGTTCCAGCGTGAGCAGATCCCGGCCCAAGGCGGGATCGATGATAGCGTCGCGGAGGTACGACCTCCAGCGGACAAAGTCGCCGCGGAAGGCCATCGGCCCCGGAAACGTTCCCACTTGGACGGCCATTCGAGTGGCTTCATCAGGCGACAGGTTGAAGGCCGAAGCTAGATCGCGAGCACTCCAGTGGCCCAGCACCAACTTCTCGAATCGGCCCGCCATGCTTTCCCGACTGCCTGCCCCGAGCCGCAGGGCCGCCGACCCCGAAACGACTACGTGTACCGGGACCGAGTGCCGATGTATCCGATCCACCTCCGCCTTCAAGCGACGAGACCAGTCCGGCAGATACTGAACCTCGTCGAGGAGGAGCACGGCGGGGCCCGACTCGGCTCTCTCCGCCACCCGCTGCCATTGCAGCTCAAACCACCCCGGCAACGCCGCCTCTGGCGCGTCTGCCGCGGCGTAGATAGCCGACTCCCCTCGCTCGCGCGCCAACTCCAAGAGGAGCGTTGTCTTGCCGACCTGGCGAGGTCCCGTCACGATCTGGACGCGCCCCGGAGCGGGCTCGGACAACCGCTTCAGCAGCGCCTCCCGCGTCGTTGTATAACTCATCCATCGCGATGGAAAAACTGTTCCATCATGATGGAGTATTTCCGTCGGACCTTCGACGAACCTGCCATGTCCAATGGGGGGCGCTGAACTCCTAGTGCTTGGCCGGGGGCTGGTAGATGGTGACGGCGCCCTTCGGGGCCCAGCTCATCGGGTTGTCGTGGGTGATGGACTCGGTGGACGTGCCGTTGGAGCCGACACAGTCAGTGGCGCCCTTGTTGGCGACCAGCTCGGTGTGCTGGATGCCGCCGCCGTTGATGATGACGACGTCGCCGGGCTTGGCGTTGGCTTGTGAGACGGCGGTCCACCCCTGGTGCTGCATGTCGGCGGCGAAGGTGGCCACGCTGGCGTCTCCCGAGGTCTTCTTGAAGTCGCCGGCGTCGGCGCAACAGGCGGAGACGAAGTCGGCGCAATCGTTGGTGACGCCACCCGCGGCTGTGTAGTTGGGCATCTTGAGGGAGCCCGCCGCGGTGTTGTTGGGAATCGATTCGGCAATCTGGACGGCCTGCGAGGGGTCACCCGTGGCCGTGGCGGGGGTGACGTCGACAGGACCGGTGGAGGGGGTGCCCACCGCCGCACCGCCGCTGGAACCGCTGGAGGAACCGCTGGAGGAACCGCCCCCGCCGCCAGCGGGCACGTCGCTGCCGCTGAACAGGCTGCTGGGGTCGAAACCGCCGCCGCCGCCACCGCCCGAGCCCTGCATGTCGTTGAGCTCCTGCTGGAGCTGGCCAATCTGGTTCGACAGATCGTTGGCGCTCGGGTCGTTGCTCTGCTGCGCCTGCTGGAGCTGGGTCTGGAGCTGGGCAATTTCCTGCTCCAGGTAGTTGACCATCATCTCCATCTCGGCTTCCTGGGTGATGCCGGATTGGTCGTTCTGCGGGGTCGACCCGCTCTGCTTCAACTGCCCCTGCAGGTAGCCGAGAAGCGACTGCAGCCCCTGGCTGGAATTGAAACTGGTTGCGCCCAGGCCGGGCTGGATCTGGCTCAAGCTGTTCATCGTTCACGCCTCCGTCTGTTGAGTCCATTGTAGCGGAGCGACTTTTCCGGAAGTTGAACAGCGATTTAGAATCCTGTGATCGATGTTGCCAGCTTGCAACAAGTTTGGGTGCGAGCCGTTGGGGACGGTGAGGACCCTGCGCCTTGAACCGTGCACTTTTGGTGGGTTCGAAGGCTGCTTTCCAACGCCCAACTTCTTTAATCACAGCTCGGCTCGTCGAGACCGTCGTCACCCCGCTGTCGTTCTTCGCCGGCGATCCCTCTTGCTGCTGGAACGCCGGGTGCGGCCCATCAAGCGATAGACGGTGTCTCGATCTCGAGACTCGGAATATCGCTGAAATCAGCCCGGTTGCGGGTGAGAAGGACCGCACCGTCCAGGAGTGCCGTGGTGGCTATGGCGATGTCATTGGCGCGTCGTCGAGGGCCGCCTGGTTGCCGATAGAGTTCCGATGCCTTGTCTGCCGCGGTCTCGGTGAAGGGTAGCACCCCGTCGTCGAGCAGGAATGTGCGAGCCACGGGAGACACCCCCCCGTGCGACTTCCAGTAGCTCAGGACAGCCCTTCTCACGGCCTCCGAACAGTTCAGCCGTGAGGCGAGAGAGCGCATGGCACGCTGAGTTTCCTCATCGAGGATGATCGTGGTTCGTTTTCAGCGGCGGCCCACCCGGAGGCGGACCGCCGCTCCGCTAAAGGGCCGGAAAGCCGAGCGGTGGTTGCGACTGGGTGGACGACAGCAGGCCTTCCACGCCTGCCAGCATGGCTCCGGCGCCGCCCATCAGGCTGCTGGATACCCCGGGATAGGAAGACATGGTGAACGGGCCAGGCTGGTAGGGCTCGAAGCCCATGGCCCCGCCGGTGCTGCAGCCTGTGCCCATCAGGCCGCCCAGCATGCTGGAGAGTCCCTGCTGAGCGCCGCCGGGGGTGCAGCCGGACAGCCCGTGGTGGTGGTGATGATGGTGATGGTGAGTTTCGGATATGCCGTTCATGGGGGTTGACCTCCTCTGTTGAATTGGGGAACGTCGAGAGTATAGGCAGCCACCGCGGGCGGCGTCAGTCCTGTCGGGTAAACCTTGTATGGACGGGGGATGAACGGCAGGTTACAAAGGTTCGGCGACAAACTGTGCGGGACCATGCAGACTTTGGTGCGGACAGCGTGACGCAGGCCTCCCCGAGTTTCGGCCCCCGTCGCCTGTCGCTCCAGGTGCTCATGGCCATTGCCCTGGGGGTCTTGATCGGCTGGTTGGACCCGGGGCTCGGGGTGCAGCTCAAGCCCCTGGCCGATGGGTTCATACGGCTCATCCGCATGCTGATCGGGCCCATCATCTTCACGACGGTGACGGTGGGTATTGGCAAGATGAGCAACCTGCGCGACGTCGGGCGTATCGGTTTGAAGGCGCTGGTGTACTTCGAAGCAGTGACCCTCCTGGCGCTGGTCATTGGCCTGATCGTCGCGAACGTGTATCGACCTGGCGAGGGATTGAACGTGGATGCGAAGACGCTCGATACCTCGGCCGTGGCGAGCTATGCCCAGGATGCGAAGAAGATGGGGGCGGTGGATTTTCTGCTCGACATGATCCCCGAGTCGGTGGTGGATGCCTTTGCCAAAGGGAACATCCTGCAGGTGCTGCTCTTTTCAGTGCTGTTGGGCATCGTGCTGTCCCACCTGGGAGAGAAGACGGCGCAGCTTGTGCACCTGATCGATATGTTTGGCCAGGCGCTGTTCGGTATTGTGGGCGTCATCATGTGGGTCGCGCCGCTCGGGGCCGGCGGAGCCATGGCGTTCACGGTGGGCAAGTACGGCGTGGGGGCGCTGCAGCAACTGGCGTGGCTGATGGGGGGCGTCTACCTGACGTGCCTGCTGTTCATCTTCGTGGTGCTGGGGCTCATTGCCCGCTGGACGGGGTTCAGCCTGTGGCGGTTCCTCGTCTACATTCGAGAGGAAATCGCCATCGTGGTGGGCACGTCCAGCTCGGAATCGGTCCTGCCTTTGATGATGGCGAAGCTGGAGCGCCTGGGCTGCGCCGAGTCGGTGGTGGGGCTGGTGATTCCGACGGGGTATTCCTTCAATCTGGACGGGACTTCGATATACCTGACGATGGCGGTGCTGTTCATCGCCCAGGCCACCAATACGCCGTTGTCTTTGACACAGCAACTGGCCATTCTGGGGGTCTTGCTGCTGACGTCGAAGGGGGCGGCGGCGGTGACGGGGGGTGGGTTCATCACGCTGGCGGCGACGCTCTCGTCGACGGGCGCCCTGCCGGTGGCGGGATTGGCGCTGCTGCTGGGGGTGGATCGTTTCATGTCGGAGGCTCGGGCGCTGACGAACCTGATTGGAAACGGGGTGGCGACGCTGGTGGTGGCGCGGTGGGAGAAGGCCCTGGACATGGATCGGCTACGGCAGGAGCTCAGGCTATAAGCGCTATTCACGTTGCGCGATCAGGGTGTCGCCTAGAAAGACGCGATTGGGAAGGCCGTCTGGGCCGAGCACAACCCACACAATGCCGTTGGGGGCGATGCCCTGGGCGACGATTCGGCCTTCATGGATGCAGTGATGGTGGTGGAAGGCGCAGACCAGGACGAGGTTTTTCTTGTCGTTGGTGCCGCCGTGCGATTTGAAGATGATGTGGTGCACTTCAACCGTGCCCCGCCTCGTGCAGCCCGGTACGGCGCACCGCCACTGATCTCGGTCGGCGACGGGGTTCTTGCGAGCGGCTTCCCGGGCATCGTCCTCGTATTGCTCCAGGAAGGCGTCGATCATGAAGCTCAGGCAGTCGCCCTGGGTGGCCTGACCGCCCAGGTTGATTCTGGCCATGCGGAGGCTGAGGCCAACGGCGTCCCAGACGTCGGTGGGAAGCCCGATGCGCACCCGGCCGCTCCGAGTGAAAGCGACAGGCTTTGGGTCGTCGGGCACTCGGGGGAATGGAGGCGCACACGCCGGGAGGGTGAGTTCAGGGGTCGACAGCGCACATGCCGGCAGAGCCGTCCCAGGCATGCAGGCGAGAGCCTGCTCCAACAGTGCCTGGCCTTCGGGAGACGTGTGAGTGGACGGGGTCGGGGGCAGCACGTTCCGATACTCCAGCGGGTCCGTCTCCCGCAGCGCCCGGGCGTCTCTCACGACCTTGCGGAGCTTGCGCACGGTCGTTTGGCTGGCATAGGCGATCCAGTCGTGGGCCGTGGGGGTCGTCACCACCTCTCCAACGAGCTCTGCCTGGGACTGCGACAACACCCCGGTCGCATACGCCTCCAGTACCTGAAGGTCCAGCCTGTGTAGCCGCCGCAGCGAGTGCACCCGTGATGCGCTCAGTTGGAGTTCCTCGACACAGTATCGGACGTGCGACGCAAACCCTCGGTGTCGATACACCTCCAACTGCTCGGCCTTCCACAGCTTGCGCACCAGCATGGCGTCGAGTTCTTGAAGAAACAGGCAGGCCTGGTGCAGCACCCGATCGATGGTCAGGGTGTCCGCGTCGGGCAGCACGTGAAAGTCGGGCACGAAGGCCGGGGGCGACACGGGTGCATCTGGTCGTTTCCACGGGGTCGCTTCCCGATCGGCACGCCGACGGGCTCTTTCACGCTTCCATTCCCGCTCTGGGCGGTCATCCTCATCCATGGCCTGGTCGTAGACGTCGTGGGGTGCGCCGGCTTGCAGCTCTGCCGAGATGCATTCCATGGCGTCGGCCGGGCTCAGGTTTTCCTGGCAGAGCCGATTGGTAAGCTCGAGCGCCTCTTCGAGGCGGTTTCTGTCTTCGGCAGTGAGTTCGAACTCCCGATACTCCACCGGGCTATCCTCGGGTTGCCGCAGCTTGAGTTCCAACTCTCGCACGGTCATGCACCGGGCTAGACAAGACCACAGCACGTCGTCTTCGGGTGGAGCGCCTCGCAAGATGAGCCGCACCTGGCAACGCTTGAGCTCGCCGCTCATCCAGTGGGCCTCGGTGGTGGGATAGTGGACGATGGTGCGCTCCAGCCAGGCCAGCTCCTGCGCTTCCCGCAGGCTCATGCCCAGCCGCTCCCGCACATAGTCGCCCTTGCTCGCATAGCTGAGGTCTTGCAGCCGCTCCCACATCCTGTTCAAGAGGCGTCCTACCGCTCGCTGAACCGGCGTGTGCGCCGTCACGAGAAAGCCGAGCTCGTCGTGGAGCCCCTGGACAAGCGGCTCGAGGTCTACCTGCGGAATGCAGTCGGAAAGCGTCATGATCTAAGTGTATTGAATACGGCTTGAATGTCAAGCAATATTCTCCACAGAGTTTTCCGCAGGAATCCACGTCGCGAGGTGCAGCCTGGTGAGGAGGCCATCGGGGAGGGCTGCAGGGGCCCCCCCGTCGCGGGTGAAGCTTCCTTCATGCTGAAGCGCAAGCCTGTTCCCGATGACGTGCGGACCCGTCTGGCCGCCGAGGGGTTCAAACCGTCCACGAGTCTGGGGTGGGGGCTGGGGACGTCCGTCGTCCTGCCCTGTGAAGGTGACCTGTTGGTCCGGTGGGGTGTCTCCGAGGTTCCCGTCCCCGAGGTGCTGGAATTTCGGGGCGGCTTCGAGGTCTATCGAGATCCCGGTATCCTGGGCACGCTCTCCGAGTACTTTGCTGAGGCCGGCGAGAACGTCACCGCCCTGTTGAATCTGACCGACTCGTGCATGCAGGCTTTGATGAAGTTGCACCCGACGGTTCATGGAGGCCTGCACCCTGACAACGTCTTCCTCACCACAGGAGGCGACCTCTTCCTGGTGGGTCGGGGACCATCCGACCTCCCCCCCGGCTACCGCTGCCGTATCGAAGGTGTACCCACTGTTCAAGACGACCTGTACGCCTGGGGCGTCTGCATGCGGGTGCTGCTGAAGGGCCACCCGTGGGCCCACCACTCCACCGAAGAGGTGACGGAGATGGTGACGCGGGGGGGACGGGTAAAGATGGAGACCGTCCCCCAGAGTGTGAAGAAGCACCGACAGGAGCTGCTGGCGTTTATCGAGGGGTTGTTGAACGACCGATTCGATAGCGCCGAGACGGCACGGGCGGCGCTGTTGAAATTCCACAAACCGAGATTGAAGGCAGAGCTTTCTGCCCTATTGGCAAGTGAGCGGATCCAGGTCAAGGGGATCCTGGGCCAGGGCGGCATGGGCGCTGTCTACTGGGGCATGAGCGGGACCGAGAGAGTGGCGTTGAAGGTGATGTTGGAGGTGCCGGCCGATTCTCGAGAGGCCATGGCGACCCGGTTCGAAGCTGAGGCCCGCACGCTCAAGCGGCTGACGCATGCAGGCGTGGTCGGATTCCGCAACCTGCTGTCGTATGAAGTCGAAGACGAGGAGAGTGGGGAGACGCACGATCGGCAGGCGATGGTGCTGGAATATGTTCCCGGCGTGCCGTTGGACCTATGGTTCGAACTGACGGGGCGAACACTATCGAGACTCGGTGCCGTGGTCGAGCAATTGCTGGAAACGTTGGCCTATCTGCATGCGCAGAATCTGGTGCACCGGGATTTGAAGCCTGACAACATCCTGGTGGGTCCTGGCGACAGGGTGAAACTGCTGGACTTCGGGGTGGTGAAGGACCCGAAACGGCAGTTGACGGCGGCTGGGGAGGGTCTGGGAACGCCCGCGTTCTGGGCGCCCGAGCAGTTGACGGACAACGACAAGGTCGACGGGCGGACCGACCTCTACACGCTGGGCCTGGTGCTCATCAAGCTGTTCTGTGGGAGCGGGTCTTTCGTATACGATGCGCAAATGCAGACGGGTGAGACCATGTTTCTGGGGGGGAGCTTGTTTGAGGGGCGGGAGCGGGGGCAGGTGGTGTCGGGGCCCGTCCCCGCCATGCTGGTGGCGTTTCTGCAGAAGCTGGTGGTGCGGGAGATGGCGGCTCGATACGAGTCGGCGGCGGTGGCGCTGGAGGTGTGGCGGCGGCTGGTGGCGGCAGGAGCTCTATCGGATGGCGTCGGCACGCCTCGGGTGGGAGCGTACGACCGTACGCCGGCACTGCGGCAAGGCTGGCAGGATCCAAGTGGGCGGCCGCCGTCGGTGGGCGTCCTGTATGGGGCTCCGGGGACGGGCAAGACAAGGCTTTTGAAAGAGCATGCCGGTTGGGTGTTGGCCGAATGTCTCGGCGAGGTGCGGTGGCTGGAGAGCTTGGAAGGGGTGACGGTCCAGGCGCTCGAGCAGGCCGCGGCGGGTCTGTCGGCGTCGCTGCTGGTGCCGATGCCGAGGTTGCTCGTCTGCTTGGACAACAACGGGGGTGCGGGAAACGAGGCAACGCTGGACTTCTTGAATGCCGTGGCGGCGCTGAAGAGTCCCCGGTTGGTGGCGGTGGCGACCGCGCGGGCGAGGTCGATGCCGTTCGATAGTCGGCAGATGCAGGTGCCCGTGCAGCCGTTGACACCTTTCGAATGTACGGAGATGGCGCGGGCGGCGCTGGCGGCGCGGGAAGTATCGGCGGCGATGTCCACCGCTCTGTTCGAGTTCACGGCGGGCGTCCCCCGATTGGTGGAGCTGGTGTTGGGGGCGATGGAGGAGAACGGGCACTACGTGCGGTTTCCCGATCGCCAGGCGGTGGGGCTGAAGCCATTTTCGGCGCTGCCATTGCCGGCGGGGGCTCGAGGGCTGTTGAGGGCCATGCTGGAGGATGAGCCCGACGAGGTGGTCAGAATGCTGGCCGGCCTGGGGGTGCTGGGGGAGGAAGTCGACAAGACCGCGTATCGATTGTGGGGGATGCACTGTGGGCATGGGGAAAAGTCGCTCTTCACCAGCACGGGACGGCCCACGGTGGTGAAGGACTCGGCGGTGCTGGCGCTGTCGGCGGATCGGTCGGCGTATGGGTTCGTGCCCCGCATGTTGGCGCCGGTGGTGGCGGAACTGTGTTCGAAGGCGGATGCGGAGGCGGCGCACGAGCTTGGACTGGGCCTGGTGGAGCAGCGCATGGACCGGCTCTTGAATAACGTACACGACCACTGTCGGGAGGTGGTCGGGTTGTGTCGGGAGCGGGTGCGGCATTTACGGGCGTTGGGCAGGTCGGCAGAGGCGGTGCAGTGGTCGGTGGAGGGGGCGGACCTGGCGTCGTTCCTGGGAGACTGGACGCAGGCGGAGGCGTGGCTGCGGGCGGCGCTGGAGGAACTCGGGGAGGGGACTCCGGAGCGGGCTCGGGCGCTGGCGCTGGCGGCGACGATTGCGACGGCGGTGGGCAAGCGGCGCGAGGCGAAGCGGCTGGCGGAGGAGGCGCTCGCGGTGGCGGAGGTGTTGGACCAGCCGGCGGTGTGGTGTGAGGTGCTGTCGCTGGTGCCGATCGTTTACATTGAGACGCAGCAACTGGACCTGGCATTGCAACTACTGAACAAGGGGACGGCATTGATGGGACTGATGACTACTCCGCAGAAGAGTAGGTATCAGATCCGCATCGGTTTCTTGTATTTGATGGGGACGACCGGAGTATCTCATGAGGAGGCCCTGGATGCCCTGACGACCGCCCTTGGAGCGTCCGACTCGGCCGAGGTGCCTCGGGAGACGCGTTCCAACGCGTTTAACAACAGAGGCCGCGTTCATCTCAGAGACAACCAGGTGAACGAGGCCGAATCGGACTTCCGCCAAGCCGCGGAGGACCCCTACGCTAGACGAGGGGAACGATCCTGGGCATACAACAACCTTGGTTTGGTATGCTGGAAGCAACGCCTGGACGGCCAAGCCGCTATTCAAGCCTACCGGCAGGCTATCGTGCAAGCCCACAACGACTCGACACCTGAGAAACTCTGGCCCATCTACAACAATATCGGCTATCTCCAAGGCCAACTAGGAGAGCGCTTGGAGTCTGCCATTGCTTCGTTTGAGTCGGCGGAAATCAGCCTTCCTGGCACAGCTAGCCCTGCGGCTCGGGCAGGTATCAGCCTGGCGCGGGCAGAGACCTTTATGCAGTATGGCGAGCATGATGGCGCCGAAGATGGATTCCGCCAAGTCCTGGAGCTAGTGGGCGAAGATATCCCAGATCTCAGCCTGTACTCTTTGCGGGGCCTTGTACTGCTGGGGAAGCCTCCCAAGGACTCAATTCCGCAGATCATGGCGCTGGGCGATCGATCTGTTAGCTCAGACCATCTTTGGGCAGCGCGATGGACTTCCTTGTATGCCAGCCTGGACCAGGACAATGCGACAGATTTCAGGGACTTGCTAGCTGGTTTGTCCGAGGTCTACCCAAGAACCAGTCTACGCGGCAAGGAAGGAAGACCTGGCCCGAGGGACGCAGAGTGGTGGGAGGCCCAGGCGTATGTCCTTATGCTCCGCGGGGAGGTGTCGGCCTTTGAGGCACACCTGGCGGGTTTTCCCGCATTTGCCAAGGGGCTGGCCTTTCCTGGTGGAGTGCCCGAGATGGTGCGCAGGGTCGCCCGAGCCGCTGTTCAGCGCGGGGGCTCTTGGAGCGAGAGTCCGGGCTTACTAGAGGCCCTACGCGTTGCCACGACTCGCGCCAACCTCAGCGGCGCCAAGAAGGAGAAAACTCTCCTGGATAAGTTGATGTCGTCTCTGCCGGTATGAACCCGGGCATAAGACAGGGGCTTGAGGCTGCCCATGAAGAACCATCGCTGGAGGTGCTTGAAATGGATTCGGACGACTCTGCAGGGGACGATCCAGATGAGTTGCGGCGGCCTGGGCCGGGGAGATCAAGCGGCGACTAGCCGAGGTCCACACAGGAACTGCTGAGACCATCTCTGTGGAAGAGTTCGTCGCAGGGTTTCTGCCCAGGGGGCTTCTCAGGACGACCCCGCAGGACTAGAATGAAAACATGATCACGGTTAGCGTAACTGAAGCCGAATCTCATTTTTCCGAGTATCTGAAGAGGGTTGAGGCCGGCGAGACAGTTGTCCTCACCAGACGAAACCAGCCCATAGCGGAATTGCGAGCTGTCAGCAAAACGAAACGCCGAGCTCGGCGGCCCATCGGATTGTGTGAGGGTGAGTTCAAGGTGCCAGACGACTTTGATGAGCCATTGCCTCCCGATATCCAGAGAGCTTTTGAGGGAGCGTGAGGTATCTGCTCGATACATCGGTTTTCCTGTGGTTCATTGGTGAAAAGAGAAGAATCCCCGCTCGGGTCCGTCACCATCTTACTGAGCCTGATGCCGAACTGTTTCTGAGCGTTGTCTCCCTGTGGGAAATCCTGGTCAAGTTCGACCTGGGCAAGCTGCCATTGCCTGACGCGGCCAATCGATATATTCCAGCCAGAAGAGAACAGCATGGAATCCAGGAGCTTTTGCTCACAGGAACGGCGGTGCTGCGTCTGGCAGGGATCCCGCCCATTCATCGCGACCCGTTTGACCGCATGTTGGTCTGCCAAGCAATCGACGACGGGCTTACGCTGGTGACTGGAGATCCCCGGATTCGAGCCTACCCTGCGAAGACGCTCTGGGCATGATCCAGAGATCGCGAACACTCTTTCGAAGGTCTTTCCACGATGCTGGCGACAATTGGTGCTTCTGAAGGTTCTCCTTGCGTCTGGCCAGCTCATCCTTCTGCCATTGGTGCACGAGCACTGTTTCGGGTACCGCCGCGAGATCGTCCCACAGGTCTTCGACCAATTGCAGCTTTTCAGCGGGGCTGAGATCGAATATCGAGTCCATGAAGTCCTGTTTACCACTTGGTTTGGTTGACCTGCAGGAGGGGTCGCTGGGATTCTGGGTAGCCGCCCCGGACTGTTCAGCGAATCCCGCGAATTGCACCACCGCTGCCACCTGAGCCATCAAACCCGACGTATGTGCCGCTGCCGGAGCCCGAGTCGTCCGTGCCGCCGTCGCCCTGGCCTGTGATGAAGGTGCCGTCGGTGGCGGGGTCCGTCTCGTTGAAGTCGCCGCTGGCGTCCATGTAGGTCGAGTTGTCGGCGAAGGTGCCGTTGACACTGGTGTCGGTCCAGTTGTTGGAGCCCGTGGTCTGGACCGTGGTGGTGGTGAAGTCGTCGATGGGGTTGGTGGACAGGTTGCCGTTGAACGACACGACCGTATCCATTAGCAGGCTGTCCGTGCTGCTCACCAGCACCGTCGAGTCGCCGGTCGAGGTCACGTTGCCCGTCCACGAGCCAGCGCTGGCGCCGGAGCCCGTGAACGTTCCGTTGCCGGTGTAGCCGCCGTTCGAGTCGGTCACGCTGTAGTCGAGCGAACCGTCGGCCGAGAAGGTCCCCGTGACGGACTGGTTGTCTCCGGTGATGGAGTTGGTGTAGCTGCCGGACATGCCGACCGTGCCGTTCCCGGACGGGGCAGTGTAGTTTCCGCTGAACTGCAGGCCGTTGGAAGTCTGGCCCGTGACTGTCTCAGACCCGTCGGGGTTCAGCGTGATGGTCGTGTCGTATTGAACGCCGTCGTATGCATTGGTCGTGACCGTGTTGAACGTGATGACGCCAGTGGTGGCGTTCTCGGTGATGGTCAGGTTCCCAGTAGTCGGGCCGAAGAGCGAGTTGATGCCGGCGGTCGCGCTGGTGGTGCTGTTGCCCACCGTGTTGCCGGCCAGGGTGTATGTGCTGCTTGGGCCATTCGGGAAGATCTGCTGGACGGTGGTGTTGCCGTTGGCGACCGTGACGCGGATCTGGCTGCCGTCGGGGAGGGTAACCGTGAAGTTGCCGTTGGGCGGCGGGACGACGAGGCCGGCGGCGATCCGTACGACGGCCGTGTCGGTTGTCACCCAGGCGTTAACATTTTGATCGGTGACGACCTCAAAGGGTGCTCCTCCCACCGAGACTGATTGTTGATTGGCGAGATTGTTGTCGAAACGGGTAACCTGCCCTCCGTTCGCGGGTGCAACCCATACGTTTCCGGAGGGATCGACGCTAATGGAGTTCGATCCCAGACTGGATCCTGGGAAGCTACCCGAGGAGACCGTGGTCGCCAGGGTGCCACCCGAGCTAATCTTCGCGACCGCGATTGTCGTCGAGTTGATGGCAACAAACGCATTACCAGAGCCATCGATGGCAATATCGTTCAGGCCGCTGAACGTTGCTCCGGTCGTATTGTTCACCCCTAGATCCACATCTTCAAGCACCGATCCCGCATCAGCGGACCGATGCTGGACATGCAGTTCGAATATGCCGGACCCTGGACTCGTCTCTTCCTCACCTACCAACCAGATCGTGCCGTCAACTGGGCTGACGGCAATCCCTGCGCCTTCCAAGCCGACTGAGCCGGAGAGCGTGGTGGCCAGTTGGACCGTGTTGCCGTTGGGCTCAATTGCAAAGACGTGGTCGCCATCGCCGCCAACGAAATGGGGCCCCGTGATCTGAACTGGACTGGTCAGGTTGACGTTCTGAGCGGCCACAGCACCGATCCCCAAACCTGGGTTCGCAACAACGATGCCGTTGGGCTGCCCATCTGGGTAAATGACGAGGGTACTGGATGCGGAGTCCAGGATATCGCCGGCACTATCGGCCGCGATGCCGAAAGCGGGACCCAAGTTGCCGCTGCCGAGCGGGAATGTTCCTACCGGAGTACCGCTATTGCTGATGACAGCGATTTTGTTGCCGCCTGCACCAAAGTTGGTCCAGAGATGCCCGAGGGGATCGATGGTCTCATAAGATGGCAAACTAAGCGGGACGGACGATGTTGTAAAGCCTGCGGAGGGGGAGGTCCGCGGGTGAGGCGTCACCTTGATGTTCGCGGAGAACACCGCGTTCACTATCGGAATTGCCGACCGATAGCCGTAGATGCTGCGCGCGAGATGCGCCAGGTCGGTGCTGAACCCTTGCAGCTCCTGTTTGGACGGCGCCTGGTTCAACGCAGTAACGGTGTAATTGCCAGAGAACGCGTGTCCGCCCGTGATGGCGAAATTGTCCGATTGGGTCCGCAGGCCGCTGCCGGAGACCACCAGGGTGTAGCTGCCGTCTGTCAGATTGCCGAAGCTGAACGTCCCGCCAGTGGAGACCCCCTGGGTCCCGATCTGGACGGGCGCCGTTCCAATGGCTATGTCATGGTATAGGGTGACGTTGGCAGAACTGACGCCCGTGCCAAAGGTGATCGTGCCGGTCGCAGAGTTGTGGGTCGACGGGGTGGGGGTCGGTGTGGGCGACGGGGTAGGGGTTGACGTCGGAGTTGGTGTTGGTGTTGGTGTTGGGGTGGATGTTCCCCTAGGCGTTGGCGTGGGCGTTGGAAAGCGGAGATTGCTGACCCGATCCAGGCCACCCAGGAACTCGCCGCCGCCGTTGCCGCAGCCCACCAGCAGTGTGGGGAGCAGGGCCATCCCCGCGAGTCCGACCCAGAACCATCGACGCGACGACATTGCAGCACTCCTAAAAAAATTCAATAAATCTGGCCTGACCGTTCGCTTTGATCCCCGTCACTCCTTTGCGAGCTCGACTGTAGGGGCGTGCAGCCGACTGTTGAAGTGGATTCTGCTTTGTGGTACCCTGGACCCATGCGCATCCGATTGAAAACCGTGAGGAGGATGGGGTTCTCTCTAGGGTCGGTCCTGCTCTTGACCATGGTTGTCGTGCTGGTCAGCATGGTCGTGGTATCGTTGGCCACGTTCCAGTTGAGCAGCGCCCAGGAATCCGTTTCCGCCAAAGACTCGGAGCTTCTCGCCGATAGCGCCATCAACATGGTGGTCAGCCAGATGCAGCAGAATCCAGCCACCTGGACGCCTGGGACGAGTCTGACCTTTCAGCCCGATCCCAACGACCAGAGCCGGACGGGTGTGGTCGTGTTCGCTACAACGGGATCCACACCGTATTCCACCAACAACCTTCAGGCCACCAACTCGCCTTTTGTTTTCGCTACGGGATGGAATGGTGCTGCCGTCGCACCCGGCAGTGCTCGCCTCATTGGCATTGGTACCGCCCACGGTCTTGTCCGCGAGGTGGAAGCTGTTGCCCAGCATCATGGCTACAACTATGGGCTAGGGTGGGGAGGGACGCTGCTGGCCTCCCCGGGATTGTTTGTCGGAGGTGTGGGCAGCCTCGGCCAGTTCGACACCATTGTGGGAGGCTCACTGCCGGTCGAGGCAGACGTTCTGACGACGCCCTTGCCGATCAATCTGCCAGCCTCGATCGCTTATCTGGGCGGATCGACACCGTCCGCAACCGTCAATATATCGGGAAATTCCTACTATGCTACTGCACCGCTGGGCCCTGGCACGCCCGGATCGTGTGTCAACGGAGTCATCCGACAGGC
>DASYBA010000338.1:0-4555 GCA_036501005.1 Candidatus Xenobia bacterium
GGCGTCGCCCATCCTCCTCGTCGCCACGACCAGCTCGCCGGCGCCGACATGGCGCGTCAGCAGCAGCACGAGCCAGCCCAGTGCCGACCCGGCCAGCACCGCCACCAGTGGCCACCACAGTTTGTCTAGAATGACGTCCAAACCAATCTCCCCTTCGATCGACAGAGGGATTTCCCTGTGGCGGCGGGATTTTCCCGCCGGCCCAGAGGGAGTTGACCGCGGGCCGTCTAACTGCCCCCGACCCGATGAGCGTGCCCGTGATTGAATGCATTCCCAACTTCTCCGAGGGCCGCCGATTGGACGTGGTGCAGAAGCTCGTCAGCGCCATGACCCAGACCCCTGAGGTGCGGGTGCTCGACTGGTCTGCCGACATCGACCACAACCGCAGCGTGATCACCTGCGTCGGCACGCCGGATGGTCTGTCAAAAGGCCTCCAGGCTTGCTTCCAGGTCGCCCTCGAGCACATGCCGATGGAGGCTCACCAGGGCCAGCATCCTCGCCTGGGATCTGTCGACGTCATCCCTTTCGTGCCGCTGGCCGGATCGACCATGGCCCACTGTGTCGAACTGGCGCACCGAGTGGGCGCCGAACTGGCGGATCGCTTCTCGGTGCCCGTCTACTACTACGAAGAGGCGGCGCTGCGACCCGAGCGCCGCAACCTGGCCGACGTGCGGGCCGGAAACTACGAGGGGCTGAAAAGCTCCATCGACCAGCCGGAACGCCGCCCTGATGCGGGTCCAACCAAGCTCCATCCCGTGCTGGGGGCGGTGGCGGTGGGGGCCCGCCCCCCCCTCATCGCCTACAACATCCTGCTGGGTACCTCCCAGATCAATGTCGCCCGGGCCGTGGCGAAGCGGGTTCGCGCTCGAGACGGCGGCCTGGCATCCGTCAAGGCCATGGCGGTGGCCCCATCCGCCCGGCCCGCCGTGCAGGTTTCCATGAACCTGGTCGACTTCAACCGCAGCGCCATGTACACGGTGTTCGAAATGGTCCGCATGGAGGCGCGGCGCTACGGCGTGCCCGTCGTGGGCAGCGAGGTCGTTGGCCTGGTGCCCCTCGAGGCCCTGGTCGAAGTGGCGCGCTACTACCTCCGCCTGGAGGGGTTCAAGACCTCCCAGGTGCTGGAATCGCATCTGCTGGGAGAGTGGTTGTAATGCGACAGATCGTGTTGACCCCGCAACTGGTCACCTGTGCAGGGGAGGGGCCCAAGGCCGGCGCCGCCATGGGAGAGGTCGGGGTGATTCTGGACGGCGCCTTGATTATTCAAGACGACCGTATTGAATATTCTGGTTCGAGACGGGCACTGCCGACCACCGATCTGCCCTCCATCGACGTGGCGGGGGCGGTCGTCCCCGGCCTGTGCGACGCCCACTCGCACCCGTTGTGGGCGGGCAGCCGCCTGCACGAGTTCGAGATGCGGGCCCAAGGCGCGACCTACCAGGAGATTCACGCTGCGGGGGGGGGCATCGCAGCCACCGTAACGGCCACCCGCCAAGCCTCCGACGACGATCTGCGAGGTCGGGTGCGGGCGGTGCTCGCCCGCATGCTGCAGCACGGCACGACCACCGTCGAATGCAAGAGCGGTTACGGCCTGTCGGCGGCCGAGGAGGAGCGTCATCTGCGCTTGCTCCAGGAGTTGGACGGGCACGTGCCCATGACCCTGGTGCGAACTTTTCTGGGGGCCCACGCGCTCCCGCCGGACATCCCCCGAGAGCGCTATGTCGACGCCATGGTGGCCATGATGCCCCGCGTCGTGTCGGAGGGGCTGGCGCAATTCTGCGACGTCTTCTGCGAGGAGGGCGCGTTCACGTGGCCGGAGACCCACCGCATTCTGACGGCCGCCAAGGCAGCCGGTCTGCAGCTACGCATCCACGCCGAGGAGTTTTCCTGGCAAGGCGCAGCTCGAGGCGCCGCGGCCCTGGGCGCGGTGTCATGCGACCACCTGTTCTGCATCCGCCCGGATGACTACCCAGTCCTGCGGGAGCACGGCACCATCGCCACCCTCATGCCGGGGACCATGTTCTTCCTCGGGCACGAACGCTACGCCCCAGCTCGCGGCCTCATCGAGGCCAACGTGCCGGTGGCGCTGGGCACGGATTTCAACGCCGGGAGCTGCATGTCCGAATCCATGGCCATGGCCATGTCGCTGGCCGTGCTGAAGATGGCCATGACCCCGGCCGAGGCCCTGATCGCCGCCACCGTCAACAGCGCCTGGGCGGTGGGCAAGGGCCAGCAGGTGGGCAGTCTCTCGGCGGGCAAGCAAGCCGACTTCCTGGTCCTGGCCGTAGACGACTATCGGGAGTGGCCCTACCACTTCGGCGTCAACATGGTGCGACAAGTCTGGCAGCAGGGGGTGCAACGATGGACTGCATGACCATCGAGGGCTTTGTGGAGCAACTGGCGTCGGCCGCGCCCACGCCCGGCGGGGGCAGCGTCAGCGCCCTCGTGGCCGCGCTGTCGGGAGCGTTGTCGTGCATGGTCGCCAACATCACCCTGAGCAAGACCGCCGACCTGGAGCTGGCGAGCTGGCGGAGCGCCCTGGTAGAGGGGTACAAGGGCGCGCTGGGCGACATCCAGCGAGACATCGAGGCCTATCGGGACGTGGTGGAAGCCCAGAAGCAGCCCAAGGGGTCCGAGGCTCGCACTACCGCGGTCCAGGGGGCGTTGAAAAAGGCTGCCGTGGTGCCCCTCGAGATCGCGGGCCGCGCCATCAGCCTGTTGCATCTCGCCCTCCAGGTCGCACCGCACGCCCGCTCCAGCTATGCATCCGACCTGGCGGTGGCCAACATCCTGGGGCTGGCCGCGGTGCGGAGCGCCCTGTTGAACGTCGAGACCAACCTGCGCTACATCAAGGACGACAGCTTTGTGCAGCGGTTCACCCAACTGGTGGCCGAGATGAAGTCCGACGCCGAAGCCACCTCCGCTCGCATCGAGAAGGCCCTGCCCCGATGATGGCAATGCAGCCGGAGGTCCAGGAGGCGCTCCAGGCGGGACGGCCGGTGGTGGCCCTGGAGTCCACGGTCTGGTGCCACGGACTGCCCCAGCCCAGCGGCTTGAAGGCGGCCCGGCAGGCCCAGGCCATCATTCGAGCGGCCGGCGCCACGCCTGCCATCCTGGCCGTTCGAGACGGGCTCTACCGGGTCGGCCTGAGCGATCCCGAGCTGGTCGCCATGTGCGACAGCCGCGAGGTGAAGAAGATGTCGCTGCGGGACCTCCCAGTCTTCGCCGGTCTGGGTCTGTGGGGGGCGACCACGGTGTCGGCGTCGCTGGCCATCTGCAGGCAGGCCGGTATCGACGTCTTTGCGACGGGTGGCATCGGCGGGGTCCACCGGGGCAACGCCTGGGACGTCTCCACCGACCTTCTCGCCCTCGGGTCTCACGGGGTCATGGTGTTCTGCTCGGGCGCCAAGTCGCTGTTGGACATTTCCGCCACCCTGGAACGGCTGGAAACCGACGGCGTGGCGGTAGTGGGGTACCAGACCGATCGCTTTCCGACGTTCTACACCTGCCGAAGCGAGCATCCGGTCAGCGTAACGGCCGCCGGGGAGGAGGACGTGGCTCGCATCCTGCGCTCGGCTCGCACGCTCCGGTGGGACCGCAGCATCGTGGTTGCGCAGTCCGTGCCCGCCGCCTTCGAGCTGCCGGCCCGCGAGCTGGAGCCCCTGCTGGAGGAGGCGCACCGCCAGGCGGCTCAAGCAGGGGTGCATGGGCCGGCCGTCACGCCCTGGATCCTGGCCTTCCTGCATCGAGAAACAGGCGGGCGCTCCCTCCAGGCCAACCTGGCCCTGCTGGAGGAAAACGCCCGCCTGGCGGCTCGCGTGGCGGTGGCCGCCGCCTAGAAGTTCAGAGGTTCGACACCCCGACCGGAGCGCTCCCGGCGTTGGCCGACTGGGGCGTCCCCAGCGTGCCGTCGCTGTTGATCGGGAGCCGCCAGACGTTCTGGCTGTTGCCACCGGTCACCGCGAACACCGCCGGGGGACCATCCACGCTGCCGTTGGAGGCGTCATCGGTGGTGGGTGCCGCCGCGACCGGGGTGTTGCCGGTGCCCCCGATGGTGCCGGCCGCCAGGGCTGCCGAGATGTCTCCGGAGCTGTCGATCGGGAAGGGAATGACGTTGCCAGAGGGGGCACTGGTCAACACGAACATCTCGTTGTTGGCCGTCCCGCCGGGGGTCAACGCGACGGGCACGTCGCCGGCGCTGCCCGCCTGCACCTGGTTGGTGATGGCCAGGCTGCTGTTGTTGATGCTGAAGAAGTTGTTTCCGCTGCTCCCGTTGGTAATCACGTAGAAGTCGAAGCCGCTGCCGTTGGGAAAGCTGATGGCGACCGGTGTGTTTCCACTGCCGCCCAGCGTCTGCGAATTGGCCACGCCAGACACCGATCCGTCGGTGTTCTCATTGAGCTCGAACAGGTTGGTACCCGTCCCATTGGTCACCACATACACGTGGCCGTTGTTGAGGCTCAGGATGCTCACGGGCACATTCCCTGCGCCGCCCAGCGTCACGGTGGACAGTACGGCTCCGAGAGTCCCGTCGGCATTGACCGCGTAGGAAGTG
>DASYBA010000339.1:0-2789 GCA_036501005.1 Candidatus Xenobia bacterium
GATCCTGCACAACGTGCACATCAACACGTTCCACCAGAAGTCCCGCAATCCGGCCTCGGTGTCGCTAGAGGGCACGGAAGACTTCTTTCTCTACAACCACCTGGCCGACCAGGGTGGGGGCGGGGAGAAGGGCCCGGAGGAAGAGGTTCTGGGACGGATCTGGGACACGGAAATCAAGGAGGCGCTGGAAAAGCTGCCGCCTGAATTCAAGATGGTGGTGCTGCTGGCCGATGTTGAGGAATTTTCCTACAAGGAGATCGCCGAGATCATGGGATGCCCCATCGGGACCGTGCGGTCTCGCCTGGCTCGGGGCCGTCGAGCCCTGCAGAAGCTCCTGTGGGACTACATGCAGAAACGGGAGTCGATACCGGGCTGAAAGCAAAAAAGACCTCTAACGAGGTCTTAGTGCGGAAGGCGGGAGTCGAACCCGCACGCCCGTGAGGGCACTGGACCCTGAACCCAGCGCGTCTGCCAATTCCACCACTTCCGCGTGGCACGGCGAATGATATCACACGCCGCCGTATCTTGTCAAACCTTGGAACGGCGCCGCCCAAATGCCAGGGCGAGGCCACCGGCGACGATGGCCAGTGGGATGGCAGCGGAGTTGCCGTCCACCTCCGGCGCTGCTCCGGCCGGTTTGATCTGGAAGGTTCCCATCGATCCATCCATGAGCTCGAAGAACACGCCCTGGTTGGCGGGGTCGGGAACTCTTGCCGTGTCGGTCAAGCTGCAGGTAAAGCCTCCACTGGTCACGGGACCCGGTGTCAGGGTGCAACTACAGACGCCGCCGCAGCAGCCGTTGTCCAGCTTATGGGATGCGACCGTGGAGAAAAGCGAGCTCGATGTTTCTCCAGCCACCCTCAGGCAAACGACGCTGGATCCCGGGGTGAGGCAGAGGCAGCCCACGTGACCTGTGAGGGTCGCGCCCGAGATGCAAAAACCAGTGGAGTTGAAAGGACTCGCGGTCCAGTTGCCTGGATCTGCGCTACAGTTCCAGACAAAGGTTCCACAAAGACAGGCTCCCCTGACTTGAAAGATAAAACTGTCTGCGTTTCCCACGTTCTCGGCCAAAGAGAAGCACTCGCAGTACGGGGCTGCGCTCGCCGGGGCTGGGTGAACCGCCAGCAGGCTGCTCAAACCGACGAGCAACCCGAAAGTGTTCAGCAGGTTTTTCAGTCTCAAAGTTCATGACCTCTCCGTGCCGTTTGGGACTTGAATCCACTGTACGTTACCTGTGGACGGATGTCAATGAGAGACGTGCCCATTAGCGGTGCCACTCCGGGGCCAGGGCGAGGGTGCCGGCCACGATGGCTCGAATACGCGATATAGGGTGACGAAGATCAAAGACGACGGTCTATCTGGAATCCAGCACGATAGGAAAAGGCCCGCTGTAAACACCGGGCTTTTTCCGTGGAGGTCCGCAGGCCTCCGGGGAGCTGCCGAGGTCCGCCTATGAGGAGCGGCGTCGGCGCTCGACGGCGAGCGCCAGCCCGACGCCGACGATGGCGACGGGGAGGGCCGCCGAGTCGGTGTCGACTTCGGGCGCGGTCGCGGGTGCAATCTGAAAGAAACCGCTGCCGCTCGGCGGCTGGCAGAAAGCTGAAGGTCACGCCCTGTGCACCGCTGCAGCAGACGGGCGTCATTGATCCTGCCAAACCGTTGGCTCCAATGGCAACAGGACCGCTGTTTGGTCCAAAGAAACATGGGTTGGCAAAGACACCGGTGCAACCGCAGCCACATATGGCAGTCAATGATGCGGATCAGCGTGCCGACCTGCCGCGCAGCGAGATGCAAAAGGCCCGGTGTAAACGCCGGGCCTCTTGCGTTGCAGTGGAGAGGTCTAGAAGTAGCGGCGGGCGCCGATGTACTTCTTGGCGAAGAACGGCTCGCTCAAGCTGCTGACGGTGACGCCGTGGCGGCTGGAGGCGTGGATGAACTGGTTGCCGCCCAGGTAGATGCCCACGTGGGACGGGCCTGGCAGGTAGGTCGAAAAGAACACCAGGTCGCCCGGGCTCGGATCCTTGACGGGCGTGCCCTGGTAGTACTGGCAATCGGCGGTGCGCTGCAGATGGACGCCGTTGAGGGCAAAGATCCGCATGGTGAACCCCGAGCAGTCGAAGCCACCGGGGGTCGTGCCGCCCCACACGTAGGGCACCCCCATGAAGTGGCGGGCCAGGGCGATGATGCTCATCACCATGGAGCCTCGGCGGCTGGCCAGTTGACCGCGGTGCATGGCGGCCGCCAGTTCCGGTGGTGGTGCAGACGGCACGTGGATGACCTGGCTGTCGATGATGGCCACGTTGTCGGTGACGGTCACCGGAGCAGGGGCTACCCCCACGGCCGAAGCGCTCGGCATGGTTGCTGCGTCATTCTCGATGATGACCTGGGTATCATGCGGGGCCGTCGGCTGACTGGCCTCGGCGATCACCCGCACGGGAGCCGGCTTCACCGCCCCCATGGGATGGACTGCCACCGTGGCATGCACTGGTGCCGCGGCCCGATGGGCCGGCGCATCATTGTGGATGACGATGACGTTGCTATCAGAATCGTAAACGGCCGCTTCGGACGCATCCGGAATCAGCACGACCTGACCGGGCTTCACGCGTTCGGTTCGTCGCAGGTCGGCATTCATGCGCTTGAGTTGATCGATGGAGACGTGGTGCGCCCGCGCAATTCTGGGTAGTGTATCTGCGGGACGTACGGAGTAAAGCGTCACGGCGTGAGCCGCCGGGGTAGAGACTGTCCAGCACGTCAAGGCGACTGCGGACAGCATGATACGTCGAACAATA
>DASYBA010000340.1:0-5946 GCA_036501005.1 Candidatus Xenobia bacterium
AGCCTCCAACCTTCCCCGAGGGTTCCCCTCAGGGCACGTCGAAGGACACCCCCCAATGGACAACCCCCTCTCGCAACTGGTGCCCTGGCAGGTCATCGGCGCTCAGGTCGGTTTTGGTCTGGTCGCCGGGTTCTGCGTCGGCTATGCTTTCAAGAAGCTCACGCTGGTGCTGGCCATCATGATCGGCATCGCCATGATTGCCCTGCAGTTCCTGGTCTACTACGGCCTGGTCAACGTCAACTGGACCGGCGTGCAGCACGCCTACGCGGCCCACACCCCCGATCTGAACGGGTTGTGGGCCATTCTGTCGGCCAACGTGCCCTACGCGGGGGCGTTCTCGGTCGGTTTCGTGGGGGGCTTTCGCAAGGGATGAGTTGTTCACTCTGTGGAGATGCCAAGGGCGTCGTCCAGGTCAAGGGCGGGGTGGTGTGTGCACAATGCCTCGCTCTGTGCCAGGCCGCGGCGAGCGAGCAAAAGGCCGCCTGGCAGACCCGCCATGCGGCTGAATTGGCGAAGGTGCCCCCGGTGGAGACGTCGTCCGGGCTGACCATCGACCCTTTGTATACGGCTGCCGATACCGTCCCCGATGCGGGCATGCCCGGTGAGCCCCCGTTCACTCGCGGCGTGCAAGCGACGATGTACCGCGGTCGCCCGTGGACGATGCGCCAGTACGCCGGCTTCGGCACCGCCGCCCAGACCAACGAGCGGTTCCGCTATCTGCTGGGGAACGGCCAGACGGGTCTCTCCTGCGCGTTCGACCTGCCCACCCAGATGGGCTACGACTCCGACGATCCGAAGGTGCTGGGCGAGGTCGGCCGGGTCGGCGTCGCCATCGACTCCCGCGAGGACATGGAGACCCTCCTCCAGGACATTCCCCTCGACAAGGTCAGTCTGTCCATGACCATCAACGCCCCGGCCGCCATCCTGCTGGCCATGGTGTTGGTGGTGGCCGAGTCTCGGGACGTGCCGCTCGACCAGTTGTCCGGCACGGTGCAGAACGACGTGCTGAAAGAGTACGTGGCCCGCGGCACCTACATCTTCCCCCTCCGTCAAAGCCTGCGCCTCGCCGGGGACATTATCGAATACTGCATGGATCAGGTGCCCCGCTGGAACGCCATCAGCATCAGCGGGTACCACATGCGGGAGGCTGGCAGCACGGCGGCCCAGGAGGTGGCTTTCGCCCTCTCCAACGGCCTGGTCTACCTCGAAGAGGTGCGCTCGCGGGGCGTCTCCATCGATCGCTTTGCGCCTCGGTTGTCCTTCTTCTTCAATGCCCACAACCATCTGTTCGAAGAGGTCGCCAAATTTCGGGTGGCCCGCCAATTGTGGGCCGCGGAGCTTTCCAGGCTGGGCGCCACCGAGCCGCGGGCCCTGGCCTTGCGCTTTCACACGCAGACGGCGGGGTCTTCACTGACCGCCCAGCAACCCCTCAACAACGTGGTGCGGGTCACCGTGCAGGCCCTGGCCGCCGTGCTGGGCGGCACGCAGTCGCTGCACACCAACTCCTTTGACGAGGCGCTCGCCCTGCCGACCGAGGCGTCCACGTTGCTGGCCTTGCGAACCCAGCAGATTCTGGCCTCGGAGAGTGGCATTCGAGACACCGTCGATCCCCTGGGCGGATCGTGGTACGTCGAGTCCCTGACGGCGCGTCTGGAGGAGAAGGTGCGGGTCTACTTCGCCGACATCGAACGGCGAGGCGGCATGGTGGCGTGCATCGAGGATGGCTGGGTGCAGCGGGAAATCCACCAGGCGGCCTACCGCTACCAGCAGGACCTGGAGACGTTGCGCCAGGTCCAGGTCGGCGTCAACCAGTATACGTCAGAGACCAACGCGCCGGTGGCCGCCTTCAAGCTCGATCCGGCGTTGGAGCCGGCGCAGGTGGCCCGCATCCAGGCCGTGCGCTCACGGCGCGCGGCCGAGCCGGTGGCGACGGCCCTCTCCCGCCTGGAGGAGGCGGCCGCCGGCCGCGACAATCTCATGCCGTTTATCGTCGACGCGGTGCGGGTGCACGCCACGGTCGGGGAGATTTGCGGCCGCCTGAAAGCCCGCTGGGGCGAATATCGACCGACGACGGTCTGGTAGAAGGGATGGTGCAGATGACCCCTTTCGGAGACAGGCTATCGGCCGACGACCTGCGGGCCATGGCGCTGATGCTGGGGGCCTCCGACCCGGAAATCCAGAGGGTCCTCTCCCGGGATCGCCTCATGACGATCGTATTCGAATACACCTCTCGCGCGCTGGGCCAGCCTAGCCTGACCCCCGAAGCCGTCGACGGCGCCGTACAGCAGGCGTTTGACAGGGTCTGGCCGGGGACAGGATCCCTCGAGGCCCGGGCCCGCGGCCACATCGAGGAGGGCGTGACTCTCCTCTTCAACCTGGCGACCCTGCTGGCTTCGTCTGACGGGGTGATCTCCCGCCTGGAACGGCGGTTCCTGACGGAATCCCTTCGTCTGATCGGGATCCAGGAGAGTCTGCCCCGCAAAGCAGTGCACGACCCCAGGGCGCACGTGGAGGCCCTGGAGCCGGTCCTCCGACGTCTGGCGGCCGACCCCGAGGCCATGCGAGCCACCCTGTCCTTCATCGCCGCCGTCGCCGTCGTCGACGAGGTGCTGCGCCGACCGGAGATCGACCTCTACTACCGCCTGGCCGAACTGATGGGGGAGGACCGCAAGGAGGCGGCCATCCTCCTGGAGGAGGTTCGGCGGGGCTACGGGACGGGACTGCAAAGCATGGATCCGGTGGCCGCCGGCCGCCTCAGCATGTCCACCGCAGCGGCTCTGGCTGCCGCCGAGGCCGCTGGCTTCCGGCCCTTCCTGGCCTCCCAGCCGGGCCTGCGTTGGCTGGGGGCGGTCTGGTTTGGCGAGGGTCGCGCCCAGACCTGGCCGACATGGGCCGCCATGCTGGGCGCGTTGGGAGCCGCCGTGGCGCTCTCGGAGCATCGGGGCACCGTGCGCTTCGATCGCATCCTGCCGCTGGCCATGTACCGCGAGCGGGTGGCGGGGCTGGAACCTCCCGCGCCGGCCCTGTCCGAGTACACGACGCCGCCCTGGTAGGCGGCCATGATGTCCGAGGGCTTCCGTCTCGGCTGGAGGATCCTGATCAGCGTCATCCTGGGCTGGGCCGCGGGTCTATGGTGGGGCGGGCTGTGGGTCGCGCTGCAGGGGGACGACCGCCGAGCCGCGCTGGTGACGTGGATGCATGGGGCGTGGCCGTGGTGGGCGGGAGCAGCCATTCTCCTGTGCATGGCATTCCTGGTCATCCGGGGCCGCCAACTCAGGGTTTTTTCTCGTGAATTGATCCGGGACGCGGCGACCGCGGCGGCCTTCACGGTGGCGGCCGCCGGGCCCCTGTGGGGCTCCTTGCTCCTCAGCCGCTGGGAGGTGCGAGAAGCCGGATGGATCGGGCTGGGGCTGGGCCTCCTCTCGGTGCTGCCGGCGCTGTCGGCGGCCCGCCGCGCCTCCTGGACCTGGGAGTACCGCCGGGGGGGCTGGCGGGTGGGTTACGACGACGCGTTTTTGTACGCCTGGGGTCCCCGGCGCGACGTCCGCCTTCGGCTGACCGACGTCATCTGGATCTATCACGACCGCGCCGGACTGGTGCTCAGGAGCGGTCGGCGAACGGTGGAGGTGGGGGACGACCGGGATCTGTTCGACAAGCTTTGTCACGCCTGTCCGTCGGCTCTAGCCGGGTGGGACCCGGCCCTCGCCCGGCTGTTCGCCTGGTCCTTCCCATCCCAGCGACGCAAGGCCATCGCGGCGTTGCGGCAGAGCCCCAACGTGGCCGAAACGATCAAGGGGCTGACGGTCGGGGTCGAGCTTCGCCAGTGGCTGCTGGCCGTGCCTCTGGCCCTCCTGCTGGTCGGCGGGATGCCGGTCCTGCTCTGGCACCGGCTGGTCAGGAGCGGGCCCCCGCTGCCCGTCGTGCCCACCGAGCAGCCCGCGCCGCATCCGGCCGGCGACACGACGTTGGAGAGCGTGCCCGCGCACGCCTGGGTGACGGTCGACGGCAAGAAGGTGGGGCGGACGCCCTACGTCTTGACGGGCCACGAGCAAGACATCTTCGACGTCACGCTGGAGCTTGGCGGGCAGTCGGTGCACCACTTCATCGTGCTGGCGGCCGGGCACCACACGGATCGGTACGCCCTCGCGCCGTCGCCTCCCTCGGTGGCCATCCGACCGCCCGCGCCCAGGCCAACGCCAGCGCCAGCGGCCCCCCATGCCACTGTGACCCTGGAACCTCAGGCCGCGCCCAGCCCTGAGGCCGACATTTCCTCGGTCGAGGCTCTGGCGGCCAGCTTGACGGCCGGGCTCTCCTCCCCGAAGGACAAAGCCAAGGCCCTGTTCGATTGGGAGGCGACCCACATTGCCTACGACGTGGACGCCTTCTATGACGGTCAGACGCGACTCGATTCGGGCCCGACCGTCACCCTGATGCGGCGCCGGGCGGTCTGCGGAGGCTACGCCCGCCTGTACGAGGCCCTGTGCCAGGCGGCGGGGTTGGAGGTCGCCTTCATCCCGGGCAACGGCCGGGGCATCGAAGATCTGAGGCCCGGGCAGAAATTCATCAATCACGCATGGAACGCCGTCCGGCTAGATGGGGGCTGGCGGTTGGTGGACGTGACGTGGGGCGCAGGGTACATCCAGGACCACGCGTTCGTGCCCCACCTGGAGCCGTTCTACTTCTGCACCCCGCCCGAGCAGTTCATCTACACGCACTTTCCTCGTGAAGCGAAGTGGCAGCAGCTCTCCACCCCGTACACGCAGGCGGCCTACTCGGCCCTGCCGCTCCTCCGTCCGAAGTTCTTCCTGCAGGGGCTGGGGTTGATCGAACCCACCCAGGGGCAAGTCCAGGCCGAGAGCCAGTATGTCCTGCGGTTCGCCGTGCCCGACAACGTCATGCTGATCGGGCGCGTCGAGGACGGCCACGAGGTGCACAAAGACTGGCTCTTTGCCCAACGGGCCGGAGCGGGTTGGGAGGTTCGCTGCATCTTTCCGCAGCCCGGTGCGTATCGGGTGCGGCTCTACGCAGGGCCGCAGGTGGAGGGGCAGACGTCTTTTGACGAGGTGGCGAGCTTCCAGGTGCGGGCGACCCTGGGCGACCCCTCGGCCAGCTTGCCGCTGCAGTACGGCGACTTCGCCTTCGATCACGCGTTCCTGACGGAACCCATGGCGGGTCGGCTGGTGGCGAATCGGTCGCAGTCTTTTCGAGTGACCGTACCGGGGGCCACCAGCGTCAACGTGGTGTGCGCCGGCCACTGGCATCCGCTCCAGCAGCAAGGCGATACGTGGAGCGGAGAGGTGGAGCTCACCGTCGGGCAGGTGATGGTGGTGCCGGTGTACCCAGGCGAGCAGCAGGCGCACCGTTCGATCCTGCGTTACGATGCCCAATGATTAGAGCCAGTGCCTTTTCCTGAACCACAAGACCAGCGACGTGCCCACGACCACCATGAGCCCCAGGGCAAAGGGGTAGCCGTAGCGCCATTGGAGCTCGGGCATGTAGCGAAAGTTCATGCCGTAGAGGGAGGCGATAAAGCTCAACGGCAGCATGATGGTGGAAATGGTGGCGAGCGTTTTCATGGTGGCGTTCATGCGGTTGCTCTGCAGGGCCAGGAAGGCGTCCATGGCGGTATTGATCACTTCTCGATAGGTCTCGACCTGGTCGGCCGCCTGCACGAAGTGATCGTGAATGTCCCTGAAGTAGGGGAGGGCCTCGGCCGGGATCTCCTTGAAGGTGCCGTGCGCCAGGCGGCCCAGCGCGTCCCGCTGGTGCGCCGTGATGCGACACAGAGCTTGGAGCGAACGGCGCAGATCATTCAAATCTTGCAGCAGCGAGCGGTCGTCCGGCAGACCGCTTTTCTTGAGCACGTCGAGCTCCAGGATGTCGGCCTGTTTCGAGAGATCCTCCAGCAGCGGCAGGTACGGATCGATGAGGTGATCGAGCAGCGAG
>DASYBA010000341.1:0-5057 GCA_036501005.1 Candidatus Xenobia bacterium
CGGGGCGGCGAGTCAGAAAGAACTTGCCCACCAGCAGGCTGCGCTCAAGGACGTGCCGGCCGGGAGCGAACAGGCCCGCACCATCGCCGGCAACATCGCTCGATTGCAGGCCCGCATGGCCGAAGGTCAGCGCCTTGCCACCCTGGCTCGCCAGAACGGATTCGATCAACAGCTTCAGGCCGTGATGGCCGACCAGGGCTCGCACCTGCAGCTCAACCTGGGACTGCCGCAGGACAAGCCACTGGCCGATGGCTACGACCATCTATGGCTGGTCCCGGGGGGAAACGGCGGCCCTCCCCATCTCGCGGTCACCGATCAGCTCTCCACCCCGGGCCTCGACGGTCTGACAGTCCCGGGACCTCAGCTCTCGGCCCTGCCTCACAAGGCATCGCAGGGGGCCCTGCTGGAGGGCCTGCGGGACGTCGTCCAGCACGAGGTCCAGAAACAGGTCGCCAGCACGTTCAGCCAGGTCGCCAGCGCCATCCCGGCCCAGGCGCAGGCCGCGGTGCAGACGCAATGGCACAGTACCGGCGACGAGTTGTCGGCCACCGCCAATCAGGCGATCGATCACCTCTACAACGCGATGACCCACCTCGACGTCTCGGTCCAGCCGACGCTCCAGCCTGTTCCGGCGGCACCAGCGCCGGTCGTGAAGTCTTCCACCGCGCCCTCGCCGGGCACGCCCCTGCCCGCCCAGGCTTTCAAAGAGCTTTTTGCCGCCCTGCAACAGTCGCCGGCCTTCCAGAGCACCTTGCAGGAGAAGGTGGCAGCCGCCCAGGCGCAGGCTCAGCACCAGCTCGACCACATGCCCGCCCTGGATCGAAGCGACATGGTCGACGTGCAGACGAAGCTCCCCGCCGAGGTGGCGCAGTTTTTGGGCACGTCCACCCTGAGCGCTCCGCTCACCGTGACGGAGCACGCCCAGGTTTCTCCCGTCAAGGTCAAAGTGCAGGTCGCGTCGGTCACGCCCAAGGAGACGCCCTCGACCCCTCCGGGGATGGTCTATCTGGGCAGCTACCAGACCTCCGTCTACTCGCAAACCCCCAGAGTGCACGTGCAAGCTGAAGGTCGGGTCAGCCTGGACCTGGATGGCAAGGGGACGCAAGCGGCCCTGCAACAGATGCAGGCCGAGGCCCGGGGCGTCGATGCGCACAGTGCCCGGGGCCAGGCTTTGAACGCCAATATCGAACGGTTGCAGAAGCGGTTGGGTAGTATTCAAGACCTGTCGAAGGCCGTGTCGAAATTTGGCATGACCAAGGCCCTGCAGGGCGTGATGGCCGACCAGGGCGTCACCGCGTCCATGGACATTCCCTTGTCGGAAAAGACCCCGCTCCTGGTGGGCACAGCCCATGTTTTCCTGGCGCCCGGCGGTGCCGATGGGCTGCCGCGGCTGGTGCTGACACAGGACTCCAGCACGCCGGGCTTGGATGGGTTGAAGGTTGGGACGGTCAAGACGACCCCTCTTCCGCACCAGACGCCCGATGCTTCCGACCCGATGGAAACGGTCCATCGCCTGCTGGCCCAGCGTATTCAACAAGCGGCGGGAGGGCTCGTCCAGCAAGCCTCGACGACCATGCCCGGCGAAGTGGCGGCCCGTGCCCGCGACGCGTGGGCGCAGGCCATCGGCACGGTGCAGACAGCCGCCAACGACGCTGTGCAACACATGGTCGAGCACGGCATGCAGACCCCTCCGGTGGGGCTGGCTCCGGTCACCATCAAGCTGCCCGGGCAGGTTGCGGCCGTGCCGCACGTTGCCACCCCCGTGCCCGACGGCTCCATGCTGGTGGTGGTGCCGCCCGACACCATGGCTCGCATGATGGCCCAGATGCAGGCGTCGCCCGACATGCAGCGGACCATGGCGACGACGGTGGCCGATATGCAGGGGCTGCTGTCTCACCCACCCGCTTCAGATCGGACCCAACTCCTGGACGTTCCCATCGCGGGCTTCGACGTGCCTCTGAAGCTGCAACAGCATATTCAACCAGGCGCGATTCCGGGCCGATTGCAGATCACGCCGGTAGTGTTGCCCAAGGACCAGCGGCCGGTCGGTCCGGCCGGCGCCGTGTACCTGGGCTCCTACCAGTCGGAGGTGTGGGCGACCAGCAACCGCATGGCGGTTTCGGGCCAGGTTGGCGTATCTCTCGATACGACTCCGGATGCCACCCAGGCCCAGATTGCATCCGATAGAGCGGCGCTCAAGACGGCACAAGGGGCGGACGCCCAGGCGCTGCAAACGCACATCGCCGCCATGGAGCACCGTCTGGCGGTGGTGCAGCAACTGGAGGGCCTCAAGCTGCCGCCTACGGCGCAGCAGGCGGTCGATGCCCTGACCCATCAGCAGCTCAGCGTGCAGAGTACCCTGACCTTGCCGACCGACAAGCCGCTCCTGACCGGCGTGGATCACCTGTGGCTCACCCAGGATGGCATTGCCATCACCAGCGACGTGCAGACGCCTGGGGCGGCTGGCGCCGGCATGACGGACGTCAGCCTGCAGGTGGCACCCCACGCGGTTCCCACCGGCTTCGAAGCGGAACAACGGCTGTTGACCACGCAAATCCAACAGCACGGCCAGCAGGCGCTGCAACGTATTCAATCCCAGCTTCCCACCGTCATGGCCGGCATGGCCCGCTCCGCCTGGGACTCTGGCCAGGGTCGAGTCCAATCTGCCGCCGATCAGGCCTTGACCCGCTTGTATTCGAAAGAGATGGACGTTCCTTTCGGCCAAAGCAGCCTGCACAGCGCTCCGGTGCCCGCCCACATCGTGCGCCTGGTGCCCACCGCGCAGGGCGACGTGGCGGCCATAATCTCGGCCCCTGGGGCGCATGAATCATTTGCCGGCGCCATGCAGAGCAGCCACCCGACGACGGGCATGGACTCCGTGGTGGCCGGACGGGCCGTCAACTCGCTCCTGCGAGACAAGAGCGAAGGCGGCAGCGTGGACTGGAACGGCATGCTCCGAGACATGGCCCAGAAACAGGGCATCAAGTCGCTGGAGTTCAATCGCGATGCGCAAGGCCGATTGATGACCCCGCAACTGGTGATGCGCAACGGCCAGTTGCGAGCCGAGTTCGACATGAGCGCCGAGGTGAACGGGTTACGGCCGGTGGGAACGGTCACGGGCGTCTTGAACGGGGCGACCAATGGATTGGACCATGCGACAAAGCATGCGGGCGTCGCCAACGCTCCGTTCGCTGCCCTGCACTTCATCACGGGTGGGCTCAAGACGGTATTGGATCACACGGTCGGCGTGGTCGTTGACACCCTGCCCGACCTGGCGACGCGGCCGGTGATTTCGGTGCATGTGTCGGTCCCGCTGCAGTTCGACACGACCCACGGTGTTTTCAGCATTACCCCGCAGGCGCAAGGCGTGGAGATCGGGGGCAGCCAGGGCCACAATGGGAAGACCTTGCTGCCGACGCAACTGCCCGGTTCGGCCATCGGTGAGGCGTATGTCAAGTCGCATGGTGCGGACATGTTCGCCTCGTCTTTCAAGAGCATGGGCGTGCACGTGGATCTGCGCGATCAGGGGCTCAGCTTCACTGGGGCCCAGTTGGCTGCGGGCGGCGGTTCGGTGCCCGATCTACACGTCCAGATGCAGGTGGGGCCTCAGTTCGACGTCAACGCTTTGTCGGCGAAGGCCCACTGAGCGTCCTCCGCCAGGAGGCGGGCCAGGTGCTGCGCCCCGGCGCCGTTGAGGTGGTCGACGTCGTTATATTCGATATCCGGGAAATCCCGCTTCCAATACGACAATAGCTTGACGTCGTTGGGTGAGAAACGTTGCATCACGCTCGCGACGTCGTCGGCGAAGTCGTGCTCGAGAGCGGCATCCTCGTGGCGGCGATAGGCGGCGTGCACCGGCGTTCGCAACAGCACGACTCGGATGTGATGCGAGACCGCCTCCGAGAGCAGGGTGGCCAGCAGGTTTCGGTTGGCCGCTCGAAGGGCGGCGTTGTAGCCAATCCTGCGATCGACCGCTCGCCGCTCACCGAGCGCGTCGCTCACGTCCCCGGCGTGTGTCGGCGTGTAGAAGAAGCCGGTGCGGGCCATGAGACACGGGTGGTCGGGGTGGCCGGGACGGTCCGCATCGTCGACCACGGTGCGATCGTAGAAGTCCTTGCCCAGGGTGGCGGCCAGGAGCTGGGGCAGCAGGTTGCGCCGGAAGCGCAGCAGGGGGATGCGGGCCCGCAGCCGGGTCATCCAGGTGGCGTGGGGAACGTCGTAGCCGTGGTCCAGATAGTCTTCGGCGCTGGGCAGGTTGGCGTCGTCGATACCAAAGGTAAACTCGTCCACGCCCAGGATCAGCACGCCCAGATGGGGCATGCGGGGGAGCTGGCGGTGGAAGACGGCGTAGGACAGGTCCAGAGGCTGGCCCAGGTCGCAGAAGTTGTAGGCGGGCCAGGGCAGGGCGGCGGGGTCGACGCCGTGGTAGGGGCGGGACGTGCCGAAGATAGCCACCTGCACGCCGCTCAGGTCTTGCTGTTCGATAAGCGACAGTTTCTGGCTGAAGACGGTGGGCGGCGTATAGCGAATGGCGGCTGCATTGCAGAGAGCAAGCAGCGCCCCGACCAGGACGGCCAGCATGGCCAGGCGGCTCGCGAAGCGCTTCACGGCGCCGGGGTTCTGGCACGTGCCGACATCTCCTGTTGTGCTTCTAGCGGAGCAGGCCCTCGACCAGGAGGCCGTGCTCCACCGCCTTCACCCCGGGCAGACCCAGCATGAGCTCGTTGAGATGCTGGATGCTCGCCGTCGATCCGATAATGCCCGAGGTTCGAACGACGCCATGGCGGGTCTGCACGTGGAAGTCCCGATGTTCGAGGTGGGGGCAGCGTAGAATCGTCTGTTGAGCCAGGTGGGTGATCTGCTCGTCGGTGAGCGGGCGGCGGGCCCAGATGTCTTCGATGGCGCGGGCGGCTCGCAGGATGTCTGCCCGGGTGAGGTAGCCAACGACCCGATCCATGCGGAGCACCGGCAAGCGAGTCAACCGTTTCTCGACCATGACCCGAGCCGCGCTGGAGACCGGATCGCTCTCCTGCACGGCGGTTACCCGGGCCTTCGGA
>DASYBA010000342.1:0-8849 GCA_036501005.1 Candidatus Xenobia bacterium
CCACACACGTCGAAGGCGTCGGTCGAGTCGGTGCCGGCGACCCGCAGAGCCGCGTCGCGTTCCGCTTCGCGCCGCAGCCGGTCGCCCAGATGGCGGGAGGTCACGTACTTGCCCTCGCTGCCGGCCAGCGGGCTATCCGACACCAGGAAGGTCATGGCCAGCGTCGGCTCTTCCACCCCCAGTCCCGGCAGGAGGCGGGGTTGCTCGCGGTCGGTGATGGTCCCGCCCAGCGGCACGTCGGGCAGGCCGGCCACCGCGATGAGATCGCCGACCGTGGCGTGCGGAATCTGTTTGCGGCTCAGCCCGGAGAACCCCAGCACCTGCTGGATCTTGCCCGTCTTCAGGGGTTCGCCGAGGGCGCCGTAGCCGACCGTGTCGCCCGCCTTGATGGTGCCGGCGACGACCCGCCCGAGGGCCAGCCGGCCGATGTAGTCGTCATAGTCCAGGCGGTTGACCTGCATCTGGAGCGGGGCGTGTTCGTCGCCCTCCGGGGTGGGCACGTGCTGGAGAATGGTCTCGAACAGGGGCTCCAGGCTCGTCATGGGGCCCTTGGGGTCGAGGCTCGCGATCTGTTGTCGAGCGGATGCGTAGACGACGGGAAAGCTCAATTGATCGTCGGTCGCCTCAAGATCGATAAAGAGTTCGAGCACCTCATCGACGACCGCGGCCAGCCGGGCGTCCGGCCGATCCACCTTGTTGACGACCAGGATGGGCACCAGGTGGGCCTCGAGAGCTTTCTTGAGCACGAATCGGGTCTGTGCCATGGGGCCCTCGAAGGCGTCGACCAGCAACAGCGCCCCGTCGACCATGTTGAGAATGCGCTCCACCTCACCGGAGAAGTCGACGTGCCCTGGCGTATCGACGATATTGAGGGTAATGCCCTTGTATTGAATAGCGGCGTTCTTGGAGAAGATGGTGATGCCGCGTTCTCGCTCCAGGTCGTTGGAGTCCATGACGCGCTCGGCCACTTCCTGTCCGGCCCTGAAAACCCCGGCCTGGCGGAGCATGCCATCGACCAGGGTGGTCTTGCCGTGGTCGATGTGGGCGATGATGGCGACGTTGCGGATATCGGTGCGTTTCATGGAAGCTCGATTCTGGATCCTCTAGGTCTGATGATGAAGCACGGCTCGTTCTGCGGCGCGGGTGGTTTCCCTGCGCTCTACCGGGGGCGCCGGCAAGAGGATTACCCATGGGGTCGCCGAATTCCGGATGGGCGGGCCCGCGAACAAGCGGGGCGCTTGACGCGGAGGAAGTTCTTATGTCGGATAATCTGTTGGAACTCAAGATCAACTCTTCGACCCTCGCCCACGAGGCGCACGGTCTGAAGGTTCAAGGTGAGCTCGACATCAACACCTCTCCCCAGCTCCGCACGGCCATCGATCAGGCCGTGGCAGCCGGGCATCACCTGCTGGTCGTCGATTTTACCGAGGTGCCTTACATCGACAGCACCGGGCTGGGGGTACTGGTGTCCCGCCGCAAGGTGGTCAACGAGCTCAAGGGGCACCTGGTGATCATCTCCAACAACCCCCACATTCACAAGATATTCGACATTACCGGGCTCAACCGGCTCTTTCCCATGTATCGTACCGAGGAAGAGTTCGTGAAGACCTGGCAACCCCCGGCGCCTTGAACCTGGCGAGCGAAATCAAGCAGGCTCGCCAGGCTGCCGAACGATACCACCATCTGCTGCGGGACATCTATACCGACGATTTCCGGGCCGAGTTCACCCGCATCATGAGCAGTGGCTGGCTGGATTATGGGGGGCGTCCCCTGTGTCCGTTCATGCGCCCGCACTTCATCACCCATGGGCAGTTGGCGCTGGTCAACGAGGACATGGAAGCCATCATCGTGGCCTTCCGCCGGTTGGGCGAGCAGGCCCGCTCCTCCCCCGCCTTGCAGGACGCCATGGGCATCACGCCGGAGGAACGCGAGCTCATCGCGCTGCCGCCGGGCTACGACAACCCCAGCGTCATGTCTCGCCTGGACACGTTTCTGACCGACATCGGGCTGCAATTGGTGGAATACAACGCCGAGTGTCCGACCGGGGTGGGCTACAATGAGCGGCTCTACATGGCCTTCATGCGCCTGGACCTCATGCGGCGCTTCAGCCGCGAGTATGCCCTGCAGGCCTCCGACGCCATGGAAGACGTGTTGCAGGCCCTCTTGCGGTCTTATCGGCAGTTCGGCGGCACACAGCAGCCCAACATTGCCATCGTCGACTGGTCGACGGTGGTGACTCGGGGCGAGTTCGAAATCTTCCGGGAATACTTCGAGGCTCGCGGTTACGCCACTCGCCTGGTGGACCCGAGAGAGCTGACGTGGAATGGCAAGGTCCTGTCCGCGGGCGACTATCGCATCGACATCGTCTACCGGCGAGTGTTGACGGCCGAGTTTTTGGAGAAGCGCACCGAGTGCCAGGCCATGGAGGAGGCTTACCGGGCTCAGGGGGCCTGCTTCGTCAACAATTTCCAGACCAAGCTCTTGCACAAGAAGCTGGTCTTCGCGGCCTTGCTCGACGAAGGGTTCCTGGGTGAGCTGCCGGCCGGGGTGGCCAAGACCCTGCGGCGTTGCGTACCGTGGACGGCGCGCCTGGCGGAGGGCAAGGTGCCCCGGCGAGGCGAGACCATCGACCTGCTCGAGACCCTGCTGGCGGAACGCGAGCGCTTCGTCCTGAAGCCCAACGACGACTATGGTGGGCGGGGCATCTCGCTGGGCTGGCAGTTGACCGATCCGGTCTGGGCAGCGATCTTGCGTAAAGCCTTGGCGGACCAGGAAGTGATCTGGGTGGTGCAGGAGCGAGTCCACCTCTGGCAGGAGCCGTTTCCCGACCTGGAGGGGCACGTCCAGCCGCGCTACGTCGACCTGGACCCGTTCATCTTCACCGACTATTACCGCGGCTTCCTGACTCGGTTGTCCAACGCCGCCATCAGCAACGTGACGGCGGGGGGTGGCCAGGCCCCGACGTTCATCCTGTCACCCCGGGAGAGTTAGTTCGAGTCGCTCGGGAGAGCGTGCTGGGGCAGGTTCTGCACCGTCGCCTGGCCGTTGGCACTATAGTCGATCTGCCAGATGCGGTCGAACGAGTCGCTGGGCCACCTGGCCTCGGGCGGGGTGGCTCCCAGGGCCTGGGTCAGGGCCGGGATTTCACCGTGGTGCCAGGCGATGGCGATGGTCTTGCCAGCGTACTCGGGGTTGCTAAAGATCTCGTGCGCCAGACTGGCGTAGTCGGCATCGGCGTACTGCTCGTTGATGGGCAGACCGAGCTTCTGGGCGGTGGGCGTGATGGTCTGGATGGGCCGGACGCTGTGTTTGGACGGAGCGCTGGCAAAAATGTAGCTGATGTTCGGGTACTTCTGCGGCAGAATGGTCGCCAGGGCCTGCGCCCGTTCCTGGCCTTGGGGAGCCAGGTTGGGGTCGGACGCGTCGTCCGGCTTTTCGCCGTGGCGGACGATGATGATGCGGGCAGGGTAGGAGCCCACTTGCGGCCCCTGGGGGTCGGGGGGAGACTGGGGGTCGGTAGGGATGTCCCCGCCATGATGATGCTGCTTGACGAGGGCAGCGTCGGTCACGGGAGCTCCGGAGATGTTGCTGACGTCCTGTGGCATGGCGTCGGTCTGGGTGGGGGCAGCGCCACCGGTCTTCCCGGCCCGTGGCGTTCTAATGCCGACTTGCTCTAGCTTCATGGACCTCTCTCCTCGACTATCTCTGTGGCCATCATCTCATACCGGAGCCCCTACGATCTTATCCCAGATGTTAACTTCCGCCCAGTGTGCAGCGGGTTTTCTTGATATTCGAAATGTATCGAATATGGCTTGAACAACGGAACAACGTAGGGTTGAAGCCCATTCACGCCCCTGGGCAGCCTTGACATATGTGCGGAAAGCGGGTATAAAGTTCGGGCTCGGACACCCCAACGGATATAAATCAAAGAGGGTTTTTGTCAACGGTAAGCCAGTAATCAAGCCGTTTTACGCCATTCACGCCCGCTCTAGCGTTGCAATTTGTTCAATAAGAGGGATCAATTTCGTTACCGTGGAATCTCGGGCACTTCGGGGCGGTCGACGTCAAGCGAGCGCCCATGAGTCCGGGAAGCCGTGCCGGCGCCGCCCTATGGCGGCCGGTCGGGGGGCTGAAAATGTGGCTAGAATGTGCAAGGCTTTCCACAACGTCCACAATTCGAAAAACTTTTCAACACACTTTTCAACAATCGAAAAAACCTAGTATCCACGCCAAAAGTTCGCAATCCGGCGAGAGCAGGAGACCATGGGGGGTAACCGAATCTGCCGCACGGAGAAAGATACAACACTGGAGGCCAGTTCATGCCGAAAGTTCGCAAGGACAGCACAACGATTCACGGGGTTCTGAACGTATTCCAGAAGGAGCGCCCCCACCACAAGAAATCCCTCCATCTGCTGCGAGCCTACCTGGATGAGTATGCGACCCCCGTCCGCAAGACGAATGATGCGGTCGCGGTCCAGGAGGGCCCGGGAGACATTCTGCAGGACGCCGACGAGTTTCTCGACTGGTACCTCGTCCGGCGCATTCCGCGGGGGCTGACCATGCTGCCGGAGGCGGCCTGCATGGTCGCCGACCTCTGCACGTGGATGGCAGAGCGAGGGCTGGTGCCCGATTTCGATGCCCGCGTGCAGGCCAGCTACGCCGTCAAGGCCGCCGGCCAGATTCCCATCGCCCAGAAGCTTGAGGTGCTGCTGTCCGAGTTCACGGGCACCCCCAGCATCGGCACGGTCGATCAGGTGTTGGACAGCCGTTTCGAGGTCAAAGAGGTCAAGCGGACCCGCCTGGTGCTGGTCTGCCAGGAGACGGGACGCAAGGTGGTCGTGCACGTGCCGAGCATCATCAGCGAAAACACGCGGCGCGGCTGGAAGCTGACCCTCCTTATCGAGAAGCGCAACGGCGAGTGGTCCATCCGCGAACCGGGGTTTGTCGATCCGTTCTGAGCCGTCAGAAGCCCAGCAGCAACAAAGAACGACGGGTCAGGACCCGTCGTTCTTCGCGTTGCGGAGCGTGGGTGCTGCTAACGAGATTCCTTGGAGATGACTTTGTCGATCAGGCCGTAGGTCAGGGCTTCGGCCGACGACATGTAGTAGTCTCGCTCGGTATCCCGCTCGATCTTCTCCAGGGTCTGGCCGGTCCGTTCCGACAGGATCTGGTCCAAACGCTTGCGGGTCAAGACGATCTGCTTGGCGTGGATGTCGACGTCGGTGGCCTGGCCGCCCACGTTGGAGATCCACGGCTGGTGGATCATGATGCGGGAGTAGGGGAGCGCATAGCGCTTGCCCTTGGCGCCGCCAGACAGCAAGAGGGCGGCCGCGCTGGCGGCCATGCCCATGCAGATGGTGGAAACGTCGGGCTTCACCAGTTGCATGCAATCGTACATGGCCAGCCCCGCCGTGACCGATCCGCCCGGGCTGTTGATGTAGATGTCGATATCCTTGTCGGCATCTTCTTGCTCGAGATACAGCAACTGGGCGATGACCACGTTGGCCAGCGCGTCGTCGATAGCCTGCCCCACGAAGACGATGCGGTTCTTGAGGAGGCGGGAGAAGATGTCGTAGCTGCGCTCTCCTCGCGCGGTCTGATCCACGACGATGGGAACCAGATGCTGTCCGTAGGGACCCTCGATGGGTTTCATGGTATCTCCAATGCTGCACGTAATGGGCTTGAGCGGGATACCACCCACCCCCCCCAGGTTCCTCTGTGGCTCTTTACCCGGTGTGGGTGACGACCTGTTAACAAGGTTGTCGTTGTGTAAACACCCCTGACCCCCGATAATGACTCTAAGGTAGAATCGAGGCGCAGGAGGGTTTCCATGGTTGGCACTGCCACGCAGGTCAAGAGCAAGTCCGCGGCTGGAGCGTCGCCGCGATTGAAGCTGGTGCCCACGGGCGAGCAGTACACGGCGGGCGCGGCACCGGATGCCGGGCTGGCGGCTGCGCAGCAACTGCGGGCGAGTGCCATCGTCAAAGGCGGGAACCCGTTGGACCAGGTGCCGACCAGCCTGATTCCAAACGGCACGACCAACTATCACGCGGTCGCGAAAATCTTGATCATCACCAAGGATCTGGGCGATGCCCAGGTCTCCAGAACGCCGAGCCAGATCAACGTCCATACCAGCCAGGGCGACGCCGTCATCAAACAAGATGCGCAGAAGCCCAATCTGGTCGACGTATCGGTTCCGGGGGGCGGTGGCACGTATCAGGCCACTTTGAATCGCAACGGCGGTGGGCTCATCGCCCGCACGCTGGACGGCAAGACCGTGACGGTCACGCCCGACGGCAGCGGCATGGACATCCAGGCCAAAGGCTTCCCTCAGGTGCCCTCTTCCGCCAAGGTCATCCTGACTCGAAAATAGGCCGCTATTTATACTCGCTGATCCGCCACTCGCCGTTTTCCTTCACCAGTTCGACGGCCGTGTTGGAAGTAGACTCGTCGCCATCGTACTTGCTGGTGAGCTCGATCTTGCCGCGGGCATGATCGCCGCTTTCTTTCAGGTCGGCCTTCCAATGTTCCATGACGAAGTGCGGGGCCAGGCTGTCGTAAGTCAGCATCCACCTCTCGTACGGCGTCTGCTGTTGCAACGTCTTGGTGAAGTAGCCGTAGGCTTTCTTCCAGTCGTGGGCCTGCATGGCCGTCATGAAGTCGTTGCACACGCCCTCTGGTGAGGTGGATGACAGCGTATCGGCCGAGACGGGCGCCAGGCTTAGGAACAACGCAAGAATCAAAGCTGAGACAGTATGCTTCATGCCGGGGATGTTTTTTCGTCCCCGTCGGATTCCTGCCCCATCGGAATGAACCGGTGCGGCCCCGGGCCGGCCAGCGGCTTGAGGTCCAGGGCGGCCTCGTCGGCCGTCCAGGGGCGCTCCTCCGGGCGCTTCGAGAGCATGCGCATGATGACGCGCTCCAGGCGCGGGTCGACCTGCGGGTTCTTGTCGCGCAGCGGGGGCGCCGTTTCCCGCACCTTTTTCATGGTCAGGCGCAAGTAGTTGGGGTCGTCAAATGGCGGTTGGCCGGCCGCCATCTCGTAGAGGATGGTCCCGACCGCGTAGATGTCAGAGCGGGCGTCTACGGGCTCGCCCTGAATCTGCTCCGGAGCCATGTAGAGGGGCGTGCCCAGCACCTCGTCGGTGGCGGTCAGGCGAGTGCCGTCCGTCTTGCGGGCCACGCCGAAGTCCATGACCTTGATGTCCCCGGCATACGTCACCATCAGATTGCTCGGCTTGATGTCCCGGTGGATGACCTGGCGGCCGTGCGCGTGCTCGAGGGCCAGCAGCGTCTGCAGCCCGACCGCGACGATGTTCTCCACGGGTTGGGGAAGGTCTCGGCAAAGGCACTCCTGGAGCGGTCGTCCCTGCACCCACTCCATCACCAGGTAGGGATAGGGAAAAGAGCCGCCGCCGTCATTGACCTCGACAATGCGGACAATATTCGGGTGCTCCAGCGCGCTGGCAATTCTCAGCTCGCGCCCGAAGCGCTTGCGGAACTCGGGGTCGTCCCAGACTTCCGGGAAAGGCAGTTTGACCGCCAGACGCTCACCCGCCGAGCCTTCCACCTTGTAGACGACCGCCATGCCACCATGGCCGAGATGGCCCAGGACGCGGTAGGGGCCGATGGCGCTGGGCAGTGAGCCGTCCGGCGGAAAGAGAGACAGGCGTGTGGCGGCCTCGGAGAGGATGGGTCCGTCAGCTCGGGGGGCGGCCGTGGGGGTTTTGGCCGCGGGCGCAGGGCTCGGGGACGAGGACGGGACCGGCCGGCGTCGGGACACGCCGACCACGACCGCGACTGCCAAGAGGGCGACGGCGATCGTGGCAGCTCGGCCCGCCAACCACACCCTGGTGACCATCATGTGGAGCGGCGGAGCCCCCGGCGCCACGTCTTGGGACTCTGCCTCCCACTGGTGCAAGAAGTCGTCGCTGCCCTCTGCCCGGATGTCGTAATGCTGGCCGCGATCCAGGTTCAGCGTGGCCTGGGTGACGGGCCCCTCGCTCATGGGGCGGAAGTCGTTCTGCCCGTGGATGCTGTATAGCACCGTGCAGGGATGGTCCAGCACCACTTGCAGCGGCGCGTCGGCCGCCCATGCCATGGCGGGCCACAGCAGCAGCAAGAGCACGAGGGTCCGCATGGCAAAGCCTCCGAAAACAAAACAGGAATCCAGGAGACATCCTGGATTCCTGGCTAGCTCGTGAAAAACCTTGCTATGAGTGGGACGAAACCGCGGCGCGCTGTCCATTGGCGGTGGCGCCGACGATCGACTTCAGGGCATCGACCTTGTCCAGCCGTTCCCACGGCAGGTTCAGCTCGGGACGGCCGAAGTGGCCGTACGAAGCGGTCGCCCGGTACCAGGGCCGGCGCAGGTCTAGCTGGCGGATGATGGCGCCCGGACGCAGGTCGAAGACCTGACGGACCAACCCGGCAAGCTGGTTCGGATCCACCTTCTCGGTGCCGAAGGTGCTGATGTTGATGTTGAGGGGTTGCGCCACACCGATGGCGTAGGCCAGCGCCACTTCGCACCGGTCGGCCAGGCCGGCCGCGACGATGTTCTTGGCCACCCAGCGGGCCGCATAGGCCGCCGAGCGGTCGACCTTGGTGGGGTCCTTGCCGGAGAAGGCGCCGCCGCCGTGCGGGATCATGCCGCCATACGTATCGACGATGATCTTGCGTCCCGTGAGGCCGGTGTCGCCCTGCGGGCCGCCGATGACGAACTTGCCGGTCGGGTTGATGTAGATCTTGGTGTCCCGATCCATCAGGTCGGCCGGAACGATGGCGGCGATGACGTGCTTGCGCAGGTCGTCGTTGATCTGCTGCAGGCTGACGTGGGGGTGGTGCTGGGC
>DASYBA010000343.1:0-2588 GCA_036501005.1 Candidatus Xenobia bacterium
AGAGCTGGACCAGTTCCATCCCGACGGCATGCAAAGCTTCGACTATGGCCTGCTCGAACTGGTGAAGGCGGATCTCATCACGCCTGAAGACGCCGTTCGCACGTCCGACAACCCCAACGACATGCGCCTCAAGCTCCGCACCCAGCCACAATACATGCGAACCGCCAGCGGCAGCGAAGGGTTCTAATGGAAGGCGCCCCCAGCACGATTTGCCCGGGGTGCAAAGACATTGCGCTCCTGGCCGAGAAGGTCGTGACCTGCGAAAGGTGCGAGACGACCTACCACGAGAGCTGCTGGCACCAGCAGGGTAGTCGCTGCACGACGGCCGGTTGTGAGGACGTCGTGCCCAAGAACCTCGAAAAGCAGTTGACGCCGCGCAGCGGCAACCTGCCCATGCGCGTGCAGTCGGGCGAGCTGGGGCCGGGGGGGTTTCGCATCAACACCTCGGGCGGAGTCGGTCGATTGGTGCCCTGGTCTGAATTCGAGTTCATCGCCAGTGGTGTCATCGAACTCGACCTCACCATGGAAACCCCCCGCAGCGCCATGCGGGCGATGCTGCGCAAGCTGATGGGTGACCAGGGGCAACCGCAGCATCATCTGCGACAAATCCGGGAGACCTACCTGGTCGACATCTTTCTCACCGGCCAGGACGCCCCTTTGCGTATCGATTCCAGCGCCATCAACTATCGGTCGCTGTTGGGTGAGGTGTCGCAGGCCAGCCACCGCAACTTCCTGCAACTGTTGAACAAGCTGGTGCAGTGGGCGGGCGAGTGCCGCCTCGACGGCTCCACGGTCGCGCTCATCACCAGTAAGCGATACGCCATCAAACATTACGCCTCGGTGTATGAATTTGAGATGGAGGCCCACATCTGCCGCCAGCGCCCAGCCGAGCATACGTTTGCCAAAGACGTCAAGATTCCGGAGGGCGGGGGCGTGAAGATCGCCGAGTGGGAGGAATAGATGTCTGAGCTCAGTCTGGAGGAAGTCGACAACATCGCCCGGCTGGCTCGCCTGCGGTTGAGTGCCGACGAACGCGTGCAGTATCAGAAGCAGTTGTCGGCCATCCTCGGCTACGTGAACACGCTGCAGGGGATCGATACGTCCGGCGTGGAGGCCAACTTCACGGTGCTGCCCCGAGAGCCCCTGCTGCGGGCCGACGAGGTTCGATCGTGCCTGCCGCAAGAGGCGACCTTGGCCAACGCCCCGGTTCGACACGAAGGGTATTTTCGCATCCCCCGCATTCTGGAGGACTAGCTTTGGAACTCTGCGATCTCACCGCCCACGAACTGCTCGCCATGATGGCCAGGAAAGAGACCTCCTCGGCCGAGCTGGTAGAGGCCATCCTGGTGCGCCATCTGGAGATCGAACCGAGGTTGCACGCCTATCTCTCGGTGCGCACCGACCGGGTCCGCCAGGCCGCCCGGCAAGCCGACGAGCGGCGGGCCGCGGGCGACCGGGGGCCTCTGCTGGGCCTCCCCATGGCGTTGAAAGACAACATCTGCGTCGAGGGCGTGTACTGCACGTGCGCATCGAAGATTCTCGAGCAGTTCGTGCCGCCGTACGATGCGACCGTCACTCGCAGGTTGCTCGACCGGGGGGCCATCGTGGTGGGGAAGACCAACCTGGACGAGTTTGCCATGGGGTCCTCCACCGAGAACTCCGCCTGGGGACCCAGCCGCAATCCGTGGGACACCGATCGGGTGCCGGGGGGCTCCAGCGGGGGATCGGCGGTCGCGGTGGCCGCGGGGCTCGCCGCGGCGGCTCTGGGCAGCGACACCGGCGGCTCCATCCGTCAGCCCGCGGCCTTCGTGGGGGTGTGCGGGCTGAAGCCGACCTACGGACGGGTCTCGCGCTACGGGCTGGTGGCGTTTGCATCCTCGCTGGACCAGATCGGTCCCCTCACCCACGACGTAGAAGACGCGGCCCTCATGCTCTCGGCCCTGGCCGGCCACGATCCGATGGACAGCACCTCGGCCGACGTGGCCGTGCCCGACTATTCCGCCGCCCTGCCAAAGGGCGTCAAAGGGCTGAAACTGGGACTGCCCCAGGAGTACTTCGGCAGCGGGCTGCACCCGTCGGTGAAATCGGCCGTCTTGCTGGCCGCTCGCGTGCTGGAGTCGGCCGGCGCCGAGCTGGTCGAGGTGTCCCTCCCCAGTATCGGACACGCCTTGAGCGCCTACTACATCATCGCCCCGGCCGAAGCGTCGTCCAACCTGGCCCGCTACGATGGCACCCGATACGGCTTGCGCGTGCCGGGCGTCGACGTCAACACCATGTTCGAAGAAACCCGCCAGAAGGGCTTCGGAGCCGAGGTGAAGCGCCGCATCATGATTGGCACCTATGCCCTCAGCGCGGGCTACTACGACGCCTATTACCTGCAGGCCCAGAAAGTGCGTACACTGATCAAGCGGGAGTTCGATCGGGCGTTCGAAAAGTGCGACGCCCTGCTGTGCCCGGCCACCCCCACGACGGCGTTCAAGGTGGGCGAGAAGACCAGCGATCCGCTGCAGATGTACCTGGAGGACGTGTACACCGTGTCGGTCAACCTGGCGGGCTTGCCGGCCTTCGTCGTGCCCTGTGGTGACGAC
>DASYBA010000344.1:0-5001 GCA_036501005.1 Candidatus Xenobia bacterium
GATACTGGTGGATGCCAATCCGGGATGGCACCACCACGAGGGCCAGGCTGACCTTGCCCTGCCAGTCCGGATATCGCTCCAACAAGAGGGCAAACGCCTGCAGTCGCTGCGGTATTCCCTTTGAGTAGTCCAGGCGGTCGACAGACAGGACTACCTTCACGTCCTTGAGTCCTTTCAACAGGGACGGCGTTTCCTCACGCACGGCCGGGCTCGAAGCCAGGCTCGAGAAGTACTCGTAATCTATTCCCATGGGAAACGTATCGGCTCGAACCATACGCCCATCCACCACGACGGCTCCCAGGGAAGCCTCCAGTCCCAGCATGCGGCCAACGCACTTGAGAAAGTGCTGGGTATAGTCGTGCGTATGGAAACCCACCAGGTCTGCACCCAGCAAGCCTTCAAGCAGCCGCATGCGCCAGCGGGTGGGGAGCAGGCGGAAGACTTCGAAAGACGGAAAAGGGACGTGCAGGAAGAACCCGATGGTGCACTCTGGAACTCGCTCCCGCAGCAATCTGGGAAGGAGCATGAGGTGGTAGTCGTGGATCCAGACGACGTCACCGGGTTCCAACAGGTCGGCCAGTACGTCACAGAAGATCTGGTTCACCTCCTGCCAGGTCTCCCAGTGGGCGGGTTCATAGACGACGAATGACTGGAAATAGTGGAAGAGTGGCCACAGAGTACTATTGCAGAACCCGAGGTAGAACTGCTCCATCTGGACCTCGCCCAAGAACACGGGAACCGCTTGATGGTGCTCCTCCAGAGCGGCTCTTACCTCCGCCTGGCGGGCCTGGACAACGGTCGCCCCCGGCCAACCCACCCACCGATAGGGCACGCCGGCGTCCCGCAGGCGGCCGAGCCAGGCCCCCAGGCCCGACGTCAGCCCGCCCGCTGTCCCCTCGAGCCGCAGGTGCTGCCCCTCCCACTTGACCAGGGTTGGAAGGCGATTTGAGACCACGATCAGACGCATGCGAGGCTCCTTCAGCAGGGTCAACAGTTATCGTCGCACGAATCGGATCGGCCACTCCTTGATGGAGGACATTTACGCGGACCGTCACCCGCCCGTCGACCTTCACCCAGCGGAGGCGGTGCCATGCCCCTGACTGCCGTCCGACGTCGGCACGCGGGGATCCGCGCGGCTCACAAGGTGGCGAACTTCTTCAACAGCCTCTTCTAAATCACACCCCGGCGCGGGCGGCGATGGCGCTGGCGTCGGGCACTCGGGCGTTGAACTCGGCCCGCAGCTCACGGGCCCGCTCCGTCTGCCCCAGGTGCTCGCAGCAGTCGGCCATGTGCAGATACGTCAGCGCCAGGTCGGGGGCCAGCGTTGCCACCTTTTCGAAGCCCGGCAGCGCCGTATCGTACATGCCCTGCGACGCTTGCATGAGTGCCAGGTTGTAGTGCCCCCACGGGTTCTTGTCGTCCCACGAAATCGCCTGTAAAAAGCAGCGCTCCGCATTCGACAGGTGATTCTGCTTGCGCATCGCATGCCCCATCCCGATACACGCATCCACGTGCATGGGCTGCATTCGCATCACCCGGTTGAACAGCTCCGCCGCCCGAGCGTACTGCCCTTCTTCGGCCAGCGCACAGGCCAGGTCGAAGTTGACGTCGACCGAGTGCGGGTCGTTTCCCTGCGCCTCCTGGTACGCCCGGATGGCCTTCGGGATGTCCTCCAGTCCGATATAACATCCCCCCAGGCCAATCATGGCAGTTTCGTTGTGGGCGTCGATGTCCAACACCCGGCGATACAGCGCCAGCGCCTCCTGGTACTGCCCGACCGTGCCAAACGAGCGCGCCAGGTTGTTCAGCCCGGCCACGAACTTCTCATCGGCCGTCACCGCCGCCTCGTAGCATTCGAACGCCCGATCTTCGTCGCCCAAAGCCTGGTACACCGCTCCCAGGTTGTTGTGCGCCACAGCATAGCCGGGGTCAGCATTCACCGCTCGCACGTAGGCCTCCTGGGCCTCCTCCATGCGGCCCTGCTCCTGGTGCATCATGCCGATGTTGTTCCACGACGGCGCATGCTCGGGTTCGATAGCCAGGGCCCGCTGGTACATGCCGAGCGCCATCTCGACCTCACCCTTCTTCTGGTGGATGACGCCCAGGTTGTAGACCAGATCCCGCCGATCTCCCAGCCGTTCCAGCGCCTGGTGATAGAACTTGATGGCGGAGTCCAGGTCGCCCCGCATTTCGTGCGCCGAAGCCAGCCCGAGCCACGCCAGATCCATCTCCGGCAGGATCTGGACCGCCTTCTCATAGTGGTACGCCGCGTCGGCAAAGTCCCGATTGCCGAAGTAGCATCTCGCCAGTCGATAGTGCAGAACCGGGTTGTCAGGTTCCGCCTTGACCGCATCCTGCAGATACTTGAGCGACTTCTCCGGGTCGTTGAGGGACAGGTAGGCCTCGCCCAACAAGCCATGCGCCCACGTGTTGCCCGGATCCAGCTCGAGCGCCTTCTCCCAGTATTCGACGGCCTTTCGCAGGTTGCCCTGGCGCTGGAAATACGCTCCCAATTCGAAGCACAACCAGCCGAACCCGTGATCCAGCCCCACGGCCTTCTCGTAGCACGCTATCGAATCGGCTTCTCGATCCTGCGCCTCGTATCCCTGGCCCAGCATGTACCAGGCGAGCCCCAGCTCCGGCGCCACCTCAACGGCCTTTTCAGCAGAGTCCACCGCCGCATCCACGTTCTCCATGCGCATATGGAGCGTGACCAGCTCCAGGTACACCTGGACGTTGCGAGCGTCGGCCTGCGCGGCCTTGTTCAACCAACCTATCGCATCGGACAGCCGCTCTTCCTTGGTGGCCAAGAGCGCCAGCCGCATGTGGGCCCGCACGAACGTGGGCTCGACCGTGATGGCCTGCTCCAGGCTGCCCACGGCCCGATCCCGCTGCCCCATGGCCAGGAACGACAACGCCTGGTTGAACCAGCAATCGACAAACTCGGGCTCCAGCCCCAGCGCCTTTTCGAAGCACGCCACCGCCTTGTCGTGAAAACCCATCTCGGCCTGGATCACCCCGAGGTCGTCCCACGCGGAGGCCAGTTGAGGATTCAGCGCCAGCGCCTTGGTCAGGTACTGGACCGCCTGCTCCTTCTTGTCCTGTCGGTCGGCCAGCGTGCCCAGCTCGTAGTAGAGCAGCGCATTGTCGGGCTCCAGCGCGGCCGCCTTCTCCAGATAGTAGAGCGCGTGGTCGGCGTTGCCTGCCTTCTCCCACGCCAGCCCCAGGTACATGAGCGGTTGCCAGTCTCCGGGGATGGCCGCCACCGCCCGCTCCAGCACCCCCACGGCGGCCTTGGTGTCCGCCCGATCCTCGTGCGCCGCTGCCAGGCTCACGTAGGCATCGAACGTCTTGGGATAGAGCCGAAGCTCCTCCTCATACTCCCGCATGGCCCCGGCCAGGTCGTCCGACTTCTGCAGCACGACCCCGAGGTTGAAGTGGGCCAGCGGGAACGTCGGCTCCAGCGCCAGCACGTGCTCGAATCAGGCGGCGCTGTCGGCCTCCCGGCCCATGCCCATCAAGAGCCTGCCGAGGTTGAACTGGACGCGAGGGGAATGCGGTTCGAGGTCCAACGCTTTGCGATACCACGTGACCGCATCGTCGCTATGACCCGCCCGGGCCATGACCGCGCCCAGGTTGGCGCAAATGCGAGCGCTCTCCGGCTCCAACTGCGAGGCCCGCACCAGGTAGGAGACGGCGCGCCCGACGTCCCCCTGTTTTTCCCAGCCGAGGGCGGCGTGGAAGAGCACCGTCGCGGTCGGTTGGACGTTGAGCGCGTGTTCGAAATAGCGCAGCGCGCCTTCGACGTCGTCGGCGAGTTCCCGGCACGTCCCCAGACCTACCCAGGCGGGGCTGTAGGTCGGTTCGGCCGACACGGCTCGTTCGAAGCAGGCCTGGGCGGCTGCCCGGTTGCCGCTCGACTGGTGCACGACGCCCAGGTTGTAGAGCGCCATGACGAAGTGCGGATCCAGGTCCAGCGCCCGCTCGTAGGCGCACCGTGCATCCTTGTGCTGGCCCATCTCGTGCCAGATGAAGCCCTGGCTGTAGTGCCCCCACTTCATGGACGGCTCGACGCCCAGCGCCTGTTCGAACAGTTTCAGCGCCTGCGGGTAGCCGCCCGGCCCGACCAGGCTGTAGGCAAAACCGAGGGCATAGAGCCACAGCGCCTCGCCCTGTTCGGCCCGTTCTGCCAGGGGATCGACCACGGCCGCCAGGTGCCCCCCGGCGTAGACGTCGGTCAGGCTGGCTCGCAGCGCCTCGACCGGCCGATCGCTCCACGCCACCACTCGCTCCAGCATCGGCACGGCCGCTTCCGCGCCACGCGCCTCCACCGCCTGACGGACCGCAGCCGCGGCTTCAGTTGGGTTCATGAGGTCTCCACAAGAGATTGGTCAGGAGGCGGCGGAGTCCGCCTCCATGGGGGCCTGCATCCGACTGACGAACGCGACGTAGGTCTCCAAGAGACGATGCTCCTGATCCTGCATGTCGATGAAGCGCATGCCGACCCACCAGGTGGTCTCGTCTCGCGGTTTGCACCACACCACTTCAGCCTTGAACCGAACCTTGGGAAACCGGAAGTCGTCGAAGTCCAAGTCGAGCTCAAGCTGCTTGCCCTTTTCGATTTGCTCTTCGGCGATGAGCTTGATGCCGCTGGAGGAGATGTCGCCGCACAGGGCTTTGAAGCGCTGCAGGTCGCGGGAGATGACCTTGAACGACCGATTGGCGCGCTGGGCGATGCGATTGTCGACGGTGCCCGAGGCTACCACGGCCGATGACGCGGCCGCCGCGGTCGGCTTGATCTCCGCAGCCACCGCAGCCACGGCCGGCGGAGGCTGGGGCACGCTGCCCGGGGCCACCGGCTCCGCCCGGACCTGGAACAATTCAGCCAGCTCGGGCGGCGCGTGTTGGAGTTGCCCGGTGTACTCGATCATTTCCGGCGAGATGAGGCGGGACGAATTGATGAAGACTTCAATCCGACAGTTCGTCAGACTATGATTGGGG
>DASYBA010000345.1:0-3769 GCA_036501005.1 Candidatus Xenobia bacterium
CAGGTCGTCGCCCTGGGCCACGACGGCAAGCCCCAGAGCGGTCGCAAGGTGCACGTCAGCCTGGTGCGCCGTGACTGGGACTCGGTTCGACACGATCCGGAAGGTGCGTGGGACAGCACCACCAACGACAAGGAGATTTCCAGCCAGGACGTCACCACGGGCGACAAGCCCGTAGCGGCCGACATCGCCGTCAAGGATGCCGGCTGGTACTTCCTCAAGGCTACCGCGAAAGACGACCAATCCAACACCGTCAACACTTCGACCTCGTTCTGGTGCTACGGGGGCGGCTACGTCGCCTGGGAGCGCGACGGTACCGACAAGATCAACCTGGTCGCGAACGAGAAGCAGTACAAGCCCGGCGACACGGCCCACATCATGGTGCAGAACCCCTTCGAGTCGGCCTGGGCCCTGGTGACTGTCGAACGGGAGCTTATCCTCGAACGGCACGTGGTGCAACTACACGGCAGCGCACCGGTGGTCGACATTCCCATCGATTCGAAAGACATTCCCAACATCTTCGTGTCGATCGTTCTCATCCAAGGTCGCACCAAGGCGCCGACCTGGAACGACCAGGGTGAGGATCCCGGCCAGCCCTCCTTCAAGCTGGGCTATCTCAACATCCCTATCGAAGCCGATAGCAAGAAGCTGAAGGTGACGGTGACGCCGGACCATGCGGAGTACCGGCCGGGCGACACGGTCAAGGTGTCTCTCACCTTGCAGAACGCGCAGGGCCAGGGTACGGCGGGGACGATCACGCTCTCCGCGGTCGACCTGGGCGTGCTGAACCTCATCAACTACCAGACCCCGGATCCGTGGACCGACTTTTACGGCCCGCGCGGCCTGGGCATTGAGAATGCCGAAACGCGCTCCTGCCTGCTGGGCGCCCACAAGCCCGGTGAAAAGGGCGGCGGCGGCGGTCTCGATGCCGCGGAAGATCTCAACGTGCGCAAGAACTTCAAGCTGACGGCCTACTGGAATCCGACCATCCAGGCCGATTCGACCGGCCACGCCGAGGTGTCGTTCAAGCTGCCGGACAACCTGAGCCGCTTCCGCTTGATGGCGGTCGCCCAGACCCCCGACAGCTTTGGCTCCGGCCAGCAGGAATTCCAGGTCAACAAACCCATCGTGCTGTCCGGCACCATGCCGCGCTTTGCCACGGTGGGCGACGACTTCACGGCCGGCGTCGTGGTCACCAACCGCAGCGCGGCGGCCCGCACCATCACCGTGCAGGCCCAGGTGAAGAACGCCCAGTTGACGGACAGCCCGTCGCAGGCCGTCGACGTGCCCGCCAACGGCACCAAGGTCGTGCTGTTCAACTACCAGGCGCCCCCGCCGGATCCGAACGGGGGCGAGCTCCCGACCGTCGTCTTCCGCTACTCGGCCCGGGCGGGCGACGACTCCGACGACCTCGAGCTGCCCATGCCCATCCAGACCCCCAAGTTCCTCGAGGCCGTCGCCACGTCGAACGACACGGAAACCAGTGCCTCGGAAACGGTGACCGTGCCCAAGCATTGCTGGCCCGGGATGTCGCGCGTCGAGGTGACGCTGGCGTCTACGGCCATGGGTGAGCTGCGCAACGCCATGGAAGCCCTCGTCCGGTACCCCTACGGGTGCCTGGAACAGAAACTGTCCCGGGTGTACCCCATGCTGCTCGGCCAACAGATAGCACCCCAGTTCGGCATCAGCGGCTTCGATACGAAGGGGGCCCACCTCATCATCCAAGGCTTCATCGACAACTTCCACACCTACCAGAAGTCGTCCGGCGGCTGCACCCTGTGGGGCAATCCGAACGACGACGAGTGCCCGTTTGCCTCGGTCTACGCCTACCTCTTCCTGGTGCAGGCCAAGGCCCGCGGCTACGACGTACCGAAAGATGCCCTTCAATCGCTACAAGAGTATATCGGGACGCTCGCTTCTTTGGATGGCTCCGGCTGGAAGTGGCACTACAGCGAATCGGACAAGCTGACGACCCAGTGCCTGGCCGTCATGGCCGAGAGCATGGCGGGGCTCAGCGTGGACGGCTCCATCAACCGCCTGTACGACCAGCGAGCCAAGCTCCCGGTGGTGGCGCAGAGCTGGCTCCTGCGGGCCATGGTGCGCTCCAAGGGCTTCCAACCACAGACGCAGACCCTGGTCGAGCACTTCCAGCAGAGCATCCAGCTCGATCCCGCGCAGGGCTACATCGACGCCCACGACACCAACGACGAATGGATCTACGACAGCCCGGTGCGCACCACGGCATGCGTACTGTCGGCCCTGGTGGAAGCCGGGGCGACGGCGCACACGCCGGAAATCATGGCGTGGCTCCTCAAGCACAGCTCGGGCGGCGCCTGGGGCACGACCCAGGAGAACGCCTGGTGCCTGGAAGCCGCCCTCGCCTACCTGCACAAGATGGAGGCCAAGACCCCCAACTTCACGGTCGATACGAAGCTCAACGGCCAGTCAGAGGGCACGGCAAAGTTCGCCGGCCGGTCGACCAAGGTGGAACACCAGGCCGTCCCCTTGCCACCGGCCCTGGAAGGCCAGACCGTGCCGCTCACCCTCGACAAGGAGGGAGATGGTCGCCTGTACTATACCATGCGCCTGTTCTACAGTCCCAAACAGCCCGCGGACTGGGCTCAGGACCAGGGGCTGGCGATCGACAAGGCAGTGTTCGACCTGGACGGCCACGAGGTCTCCAGCTTCAAGGCCGGCCAGATCTACCAGGTCACCCTCACGGTGGTGGCACCCCGGGAACGCAGCTTCGTGGCCGTCAACGATCCATTGCCGGGGGGCTTGGAAGTCGTCAACACCGACTTCGAGACCGAGTCGAAGGCGCTGGGCGCCATGCTGGCCCACAAGCGGGGCCAGCAGGAGGCGGCCGATGGACCCATCTGGGGCACCTTCAACCACTGGGAGATCTACGACGACCGCGTGCAGCTCTTCGCCGATTCGATGGTGCCGGGCGCCCACCGCTTCACCTACCTCGTGCGGGCCATGTACCCCGGCACGTACTGGCAGGGCCCCAGCCACGTCGAGGCCATGTACCAGCCGGAAATCTTCGGCAGCACGACGGCCGACAACGTCACCGTAAAGCCGTGACCCGTCGGCGACGCTGGATCCTGGGGGTGGGGGGACTGGTCGTCCTCCTGGCCCTCGGGTTCTGGGCTGTCCCCGTGCCGTCCGAGGCCTTGAAGCAGGGCGTGGCGCCGTCGCTGCGGTTGACCGATCGACATGGCACCGTGCTGCGAGAGTTTCTCTCCAGCGATGAGGGCACGTCCGCATGGGTCGACCTCGACCGCATCAGCCCAGACCTCGTCACGTGCACGCTGGCGGCCGAGGACCATCGCTTCTGGAGCCACCTCGGCGTCGATCCGATAGGGGTCTTGCGGGCTGCCGTCGGCAATGCGCGGGCGGGGCACGTCGTATCCGGCGCCTCCACCCTCGCCATGCAGTGGATCGGCAACGCCACCAACCACCACCCCCGCACCCTGGGGGGCAAAGCCTGGCAAGGCTTGCAGGCGATGCGGCTCATGACCATGCTGTCGAGACGAGAGCTGCTGGAGCGGTATCTCAATACCGTCCCCTACGGCCACCAGACGTTCGGCGCCGAGGCCGCGGCCCGCTTCTACTTCAACCGCTCTGCCAACAGCCTGTCCTTGGCGCAGTGCGCGTGGCTGGCGGCCATCCCGGCGGCGCCGGCCTATTTCGACGGGTTAGCCGAACCGGATCGGGTCCGGGGACGAGAACGGGACATCCTCGCAGCCCTGCAAGCGCTCGGTTGGGTGCC
>DASYBA010000346.1:0-9075 GCA_036501005.1 Candidatus Xenobia bacterium
ATCGAGTCGTGTCGCCGCCGACCACCTTGTGTTTGTCGCACTACCTGATGAATACCGGGGTCTGGGCGGATCCCTACCGCCCGGTATTTCTGGTGGGTATGGCCGCCGCGGCCTTGGCCTGGCTTAAACCGAAAGGCTTTATCGAAACCACCACGCTGGTGACATTCTCGCTGCTTTATTTTGGCAAGTTCATGTTCTTGAATTACGACTGGATGATCGCGGCGGGACTTCTCCTTTGCGCGACGGTGGCCGGAGACGCATCTTCTCAACTGGCCATGCGGGAGGAATGCCCCGATGCCCAGCCCGAAGCGATAAAAACATGAAGATGCAGTACTGGTTGATGGCCGCCCTGGTGTTGGCCGGGCCGGCCCTGGCTGACCCCACCCCCTTCGCACCGCAAGCCTGGCAAAAGGCCCAGGTACAGGCCCGCCACAACCACAAGCTGCTCATGGTAGACTTTTACACGACGTGGTGCGCGCCTTGCCAACAGCTTGATCGGGTCACATGGACCGATCCGCACGTTCTCACGTGGCTCAAGGCCCATACCATCAGCCTGCGGCTCGATGCGGAGAAGGCAACGGGGTTGGCAGCGCGCTACCACGTCCGGGCTTACCCCACCATCGTGTTTTTGCGCACCGACGGCAGCGAGGCCGACCGGCTGGTGGGGTTCCGGCCGCCTCAGACCTTCCTGCAGGAGGGTGACAGCATTCTGCACGGCCAGAACTCGGTCACCCGTCTCCACACGCAGATATCGAATGGCCACCAACACGATCCCATGGTCCGTATGCAATTGGGCCAGGCGCTGGCCGAGCGAGGGCAGGATGCCGAGGCCCTCAAGCAATATCTGTGGTGCTTCGACCACGGCCTGGAATCGCCGGCCTATGCCGGGGTGCGTCTATCGTATCTCTTGGCGTACATCCTCGAGCTGGGCCAGTCCTATCCGCCGGCGCTGACCGCCTTGGAGGCCAGACGAGATGCCGCCGAGGCCCATTTGACGGCGGACAAGGCCATGGACGTGGCTGCACTCAACGAAGCGTTCAAGACCCCGGAGCGCACCCTGCGCTGCTACGACGCCAGCCAGGACGCGACGATACGCCATCAACTGTTTTTCGAAGTCGCCCCCAAGCTGCTGGAAGCCCATCGATACCAGGACGTGGTCGACGGGGGCGGAGACCTCGATATCCAGGTCGGCAACGCCGCCCGCATGGTGTCGCAAATCGAAGAGCACCTGGGCCCGACGGCGCAGCCGGAGCTCATCCGCTCCGTGCGACAGGCAGCCGTCTCGCGGTGCGCCATTTTCTACGAGGCCCTGCTGGGCGTCCACCAGCCCGACAAAGCGCAGCAACTGGCCGACCGCCTGCTGAAGATGGATGGTGGGGCCCACACCTACATGGCGCTCATGCAGCACGCCGCCCAGGCCGGGGAGTGGACGACCGCCCACCGCCTGGGCGACGAGGGCTGGAAGAACGTTGCGGATGACGAGAAAGGCGTCATGATCGACGCCATGCAGCAGACCTTCAAAAACGAACCCAGCCCGTCCCCGTCGCCCTAGTCTTTCTCAGTATATTCGAAGTTGCGGCCCTTGATGGGGTACTTGGGCCCCTCGTAGACCTGCAGCTCCACCTGGTTGGAGCCCTGGTTGTAGACGATGAAGTTGCACTTGCCGTGACACTCGCCGAACGCCCCGTTCTTGAAGAAGCGCAGGTCGGCAATGCCGTAGCCCGGGGCGAAAGGGTGCAGGTCCTTGGTGAGATCGACCTCGATGACGTAGTCGCCGTTGGCATCGACCGTGCCCGTCTTGTAAGGTGAAGAGGCCGTGCCATCCTGGAAGAGGCCGACCTGATCGCAGCCGTCCACGCTGCAGTGGCCGGTGATGCGAAGGATGGTGCCGGTATCGGATACGGGCGGTTTGTTGACGGGACTCTTGTCGTGGATCTCCTGGGCCCGCTGCGCAGCCGCATACGATGAGCCCACCGCAGCGCTCGCCAGGTGCTGGCTGATGAGCGTCCAGCCCAGGGGATACTTGCTCCCTTTCATGGTGAACATGACTTCGTAGCGGTGCGAGTCGTCGGTTCCCTTGTCGACCAGCACGACGCTCTGGTTGAGCACCAGCCGTTTGATCATGTCGACGGCTTCCTGTCGCTTCGCCCCATCCGGCAACGTCACGGTGCCTAGTTGAATGGGACCACTCTGGGCGGTCACCAGCGTGCCGTCTGGCTGCACGTCCGTTACGGTATCGGGTTTCTCGGCCTGGGCCCACGCCCCCAGGCCCAGACTCAACCCCAGGGCGATCGTCATCAACAGTTTCATGGTCTGCCTCCTACGGTATGGGGGGTCACAGCTTCCAAGGCCTGCCCCAGGTCTTCCACCAGGTCGGCGGCGTCTTCGATACCGACGGCCAGGCGAATCAAGGCATCCGATATGCCCAGCCGGCGCCGTTCTTCCGCCGGCATGCCGGCGTGCGAGGTGGTGCAGGGTCGGGTGATTAGCGTCTCCACCCCACCCAGGCTGGGCGCCTTGACCGGTAGCTCGGTCTTCTCGATAAAGCGCTGCGCGACCGCGGCGTCGCCAGCCAGTTCGAAGCTCAGCACGCCCCCGAAGCCCTTCAACTGGTGGCGGGCCCGCTCATGGTCGGGGTGCCCTGCCAGGCCGGGATAATTGACCTTGACCACCCCAGGGTGCCGAGACAGGTACTCGGCAACGGTCTGGGCGTTGAGGTTCTGCCGTCGCACCCGCAGCGCCAGCGTTTTCAACCCCCGGTGGAGGAGAAAGCAGGCGTGCGGGTCCAGGCAGCCCCCCAGGTGGTTCAACCGATGGGTGATGCGCTGCACGTGCGCCGACCGCCCCAACACCACTCCCGCCACGATGTCGGAATGCCCGTTCAAATATTTGGTGGCGCTATGCAGCGATATATCGAACCCGTGCTCCAGCGGGCGGTAGTTGATAGGGGTGGCAAAGGTGTTGTCGATGACCGAGACCAGTCCATGCTCGCGGGCGAAGGCGGCCACGGCGTGCAGGTCGCCCACCCGCAGGAGCGGGTTCGAAATGGTTTCGACATAAATGACTCGGGTGCTGGCCTTCAGCTTGGAAGCCCACGTCTCGGGTCTGGCGGCGTCGAAGAAGTCGTGGCTGATGCCGAAACTCGGCAGGTCTTCGGTGATGAAGCTGTGCGTACCGCCGTACAGCACACCCTGCGCCAGCACGTGGTCGCCCTGGGAGAGGAGCGTCAGCAAGGTCGCCGTGATGGCCGCCATGCCGCTGCCGGTGACCAGGGCCGCTTCCGCCCCCTCCAGCACCTTGAGCTTCGCCTCCAGCACGGCGTGGTTCGGCGTATTGTTCAAGCGGATGTAGCGGATGTCGTCGTAGCGCACCTCGGGGCCCGTCTCGAACATGGCCGACTGGAAGATGGGAAAGGCGACGGCGCCTTCCAGACGCCGTTCGCCGGCGTGAATGACCTGGGTGTCGAGCTGATGTGACATGCGGTCCTTTTCTCTTTTTGGCCAAATCGATTCCTGTTCACATGGCGTTCACCCAGAATTCGTATCGCGGCCATACCGGGGCAAACTTCGCCGAGTAGACTGGGCGCACGAAAGGAGGTTGCGCCCATGAACGTTGAGGTAACTGCCGCCGAGCTGGCCCTGCTCGTCTTCGGCCCCGTCCTGCCATGTTGACCGATCGGGCCCGCCTGGTCAGCCTGCAGGCCCTGCTGCACGATCCGGAGGCCCCTCGCCGACACGTCGAGGTCGCTCTCGAGACCCTGGAGGCCGATCTGGGGAGGGCGGTGCAGATCTGTCAGTACATCGCCGCCCGGGACTCGGATCGAGCTCCCTTTTTCGACATCAACCGCATCGCCTACGTGCGAGCCTGGCGGGCCGTTCGCCGCATGCGACTTGCGTGCGAGGATATCGCCGATCAGGTCGAGGTCCGGCAGGAAGGCTGGCAAACGCGGGGGATGGCAGCCCTGGAGAGTGCCGTGGCGGATATCGAGGCCCTTGTCACGCTCGAGAAGGAGGCAGACGATGCGCAGGTTGCTGGCCAGTCCGCATGCTGAGACCCGTCGACAGGCCGCGCTGGCGTGGCTCCTGTCGTGGCCGGCGGATGCTCAGGTGCGGGTGGTGGCGGCCGTCCCCGATGCCGGCCACGACCTGTGCCGCGACCCTCGGCTCGGCGTGCGCTTTGGGCTGCAGCGCATCACGCTCCATCGGCTGGCGCTGGAATTGGCGCAGCCCGCCCTGGTGCAGCGCGGCCTGGTGCCGGGCACGAGGCTCTCGCTGACCGCCCTGGTGGCGCGGGTGGCCCACCGCTTGAAGGCCGCCGGGGCCTTGGGGCATTTCGGTCCGGTCGCCACGTTCCCCGGCTTTGCCCCGGCGCTCTTGGAGGCACTGCACGACCTGCGCATGACCGGCCTGATGCCGGAGACGCTCTACCCGGACCTCGGTCTCTTCATGCGCCACCTGGAGATCGACATGGCGCACCATGGTCTGGCCGACGAGGCCCTGGTGTATCGGTTGGCCGCCGAGGCGGTGACCGAGAACCTGCCGGTGCTGTTCCTCGATCTCGAGGTCCACACCGACGCAGAAGCCAGCCTGGTGGGCGCGCTGGCCGCGAGGGCGCCGGCGGTGCTGGCCACGGCAGCGGCCGGGGACGACCAGTCTATCGAACGGTGGGAGGGGACCCTGTCGTTGACCTGCGAACGTCTGCCCGGTGCGCAGGGTTCCCTGGGCGCTCTCCAACAGCATCTGTTTGAACCGACCCAGCCTCCTGCGGTCGATCTGGATGCGTCGGTCACCCTGGTCTCCTGGCCGGGCGAGGCGCGGGAATGCCTTGAAATGGTACGGCGCATCCACCAGGCTGCCGCCACCGGTCTGGCCTTCGACCGCATGGCCATCCTGCTGCACAGCCCAGGACCGTACGCGGCTCACCTGGAGGAAGCGTTCATGCGGGCCGGCATTCCCGCCTGGTTTACCCAGGGCACCCGCCGTCCCCATCCGGCCGGACGGGCACTCATGGCCCTGCTCCACTGTGCCGACGAGGGTTTGTCGGCCACCCGCGTGGCCGAGTATCTGTCCCTGGCCCAGGTCCCGGTGGCGGCGGAGGACCGTTGGGTGCCGCCCGACCACGACCTCTTGCCGTTGGAGCAGGACCGGCCCGAAGATCCGGCCTACCTCGAGCTTCTCGGCCAGCCCTTGCCGGCGGGGGCCATGGCCCCCTGGCGGTGGGAGGCCATTCTCAACGACGCCAGCGTCATCGGTCGGGACCGCTGGCGGCGGCGGCTGGCGGGCTACGACGAGGAGCTCAAGCTGCAGTGGGCAGCCCTGGTGGCCGAGTACCCCGACAAGGCCGACGCCATCACCCGCCGTCGCCAGGACCTGGCCCACCTGCAGGCTTTCGTCCTGCCGCTGATCGACGAGCTGACCGCGCTCCCCACGCATGCGAACTGGGAGGTGTGGCTGTCTGCGCTCCGCGGTCTGGCTCAACGCGTCTTGAAAGACGCCGATCCCGTCCTGCGCAAGCTGGAAGAGCTTGCCCCCATGGGCGCAGTCGGACCGGTGGCCCTCGATGAGGTGCTGCTGGTGCTCGGCAGTGAACTCCGAGACGTCACCGTGCGCCCCACCGGGCGCCGGTACGGAGCGGTCTACGTGGCATCGCCCCCGGACATCCGGGGCATGGCGTTCGACCTGGTGCTGGTGCCCGGGCTGGCCGAGAAGCTCTTTCCCCACAAGATCATCGAGGATCCGATATTGCCCGATACCGCTCGCCGAGCGCTCCATCCAGGACTGGTGACCCAGGCCGTCCGAGTGGCCCAGGAGCGACTGTCCTTGCGCCTCGCAGTGGGCGCGGCACGGCAGTCGCTGGTGCTGAGCTATCCCCGGCTGGACGTGCAGCAGGCGCGTCCGCGGGTGCCCTCGTTCTACAGCCTGGAAGTCGTCCGGGCTGCTACGGGTCGTCTACCCGGCTATGAAGAGCTGCACAAGCAGGCCCTGGGCCATGGCGGCGGCCGACTGGGCTGGCCCGCGCCCGATCAGCCCGCCGACGCCCTGGACGAGGCTGAATACGATCTGTCGCTCCTCGCTCCGTTGCTCTCTGCCGATCCGGCCACGGTGGCGGGAACCGCCAACTACCTGGTCCGGTCGAGTGCCCACCTGGCCGGGGCCCTGCGATCCAGATATGGCCGGGCCCGAGACGGGTGGAGCAAGTACGACGGATTGACGCAGGCGGGCAGTGTCTTGAGCCGCCACCAGCCGGCCGTGCGCTCCTTCTCGCCCACCTCCCTGGAGAACTACGCGCTGTGCCCCTACAAGTTCTTTCTCAATGCGATCATGCGGTTGACGCCCCGCGAGGTGCCGGTGCCTATCGAACACATGGACCCGCTGACCCGCGGCAGCCTGGTTCACGACGTGCAGTTTGACATCCTGACGAGCCTGCGGGCGGAGGGCAGGCTGCCGGTCACTCGAGATGGCCTGACGGCCGCCTGCGACCTGGCCGATCGGCTTCTCGATACGCGGGCTCTTGAATATGCCGAGAAGCTTTCCCCTTCCATCCCCCGAGTGTGGGAGGACGCCGTCAGCCTGATCCGATCCGACATTCGACAGTGGCTCGCCCTGATGGTCGACGACCCCTGGGTGCCGCACATGTTCGAGCTGTCCTTCGGGCTATCCGATCGGGCCCGGGGACGGGAGGACCCGGCCAGTGTGCCGCACCCCGTTCCGCTGCCCGTCGGCATGCAGATCCGCGGCTCGATAGACCTGGTCGAACGTCACCCGGACGGCCACTGGCGTGCCACCGACTACAAAACTGGCAAACCCAAGGCGCAAGACGGCAGCATCGTCCAGCACGGCGAGATTCTCCAACCCCTGGTGTACGCCATGGTGCTGGAACAACTGCTCGGCCCTCACGTCGATGGGGGCCGGCTCTATTATTGTACGACGGAAGGCAGCTTCCGCACCGTAGAGTTCGCCCTGTCGACCGAGAGCCGGGCCAGCCTGGCCCGAGTGGTATCGATTATCTCCGACAGCCTGGCGCAGGGAACCTTGCTGGCCTCCCCCCGCCGGGATGCGTGCCACTGGTGCGACTTCCGGCCCGTCTGCGGTCCGGGCGAGGAGCAGCGCACCCGGCGCAAGACCCCCCTGCCAAACCTGGCCAACCTGCGGGAGCTGATATGAACGACGCCACCATTCGCCAACGCATCCTGACTGAATTCGACAAGACCTTCGTGGTCGAGGCCGCGGCGGGCACGGGCAAGACGACATCGCTGGTGCGCCGCATCGTGGCTCTCCTCGAGCGGGGGATCACCACGTTGGACCGCATGATTGCGGTGACGTTCACAGAGAGCGCGGCGGGGGAGTTGAAGTTGCGCTTGCGAGGCGAGATCGAGATCCGCCTGCTGGAGGCCACCAGCTCCAAGGTGCCTCTCCTGGCCGCCCTGCCCCAACTCGAGGAGGCGCGTATCGGCACCATCCACTCCCTGTGCTCCGATCTTTTGCGGGAGCATCCGGTGGAAGCCGTGCTCGATCCCCGTTTCGAAGTGGCGGCGGATGGGGCCCAGCAACGCCTTTTCACCCAAGCCTTCGAGCGCTGGTTCGCCGGCGAGCTCGAGCACCCGTCGCCCGGCATCCGTCGCTACCTGCGCCGCGTCCAGCCCCGCAACATGACGACTCGCCGCCAGCTTTTGCGGGCCGCGGCCACGCTGGCCGAGTGGCGTGACTTCGGGGCGGCGTGGCGACAGGATCCGTTTGACCGGGCCGCCCGCGTGGATGGGCTGGTGGACGAGGCTCGGGCGGTGGGAGCGTTTGCCGCCCTGGGCTACCCGGGAGACTACCTGACCAGATCGCTCCAGGATATCGAACGGTTCTGCCACGACGTCGACCGCAAGGAGCTGGGACGGGCGAGGGACTATGACGGACTGGAGGCAGATCTGGCCCACCTTCTGTCGAGGATGTGGTGGAACAATGGGGGGTGGAAGACCCGGCATGGGTTCGACCGCACCGCCGTGTTGCGCCAGCGAGACAAGCTGAAAGAAAACCTGGCCGCCTTCGGCCGGGACGCGGACGCCCACCTGGCGGTGGAGCTCCAACGAGACCTGCAGAAGATGCTGTTCGACTACGAGAACCTCAAGGAAAAGGCCGGCGTGGTCGATTTCCAGGATCTGCTCATCCGGGCACGGGACCTGGTGCGAGACGAGGCCAAGGTGCGGGGGCGCCTGCAGGAGCGCTACACCCATCTCTTCGTGGACGAATTCCAGGATACCGATCCGCTGCAGGCGGAAGTGTTGCTGCTCTTGTCGGCGTCCACTGCGGAAGAGACGGATTGGCGAAAAGTGCGCACGGTCCCGGGCAAGCTTTTCCTGGTGGGCGATCCCAAGCAGTCCATCTATCGATTCCGACGGGCTGACGTCACGCTCTACGAGAGCATCAAACAACAGTTGCTGGCTGACGGGGCAGAGGCCTTGCACCTGCAGGTCAGCTTTCGGGCGGTGCCCGAGTTGCAGGAGGTGGTCAACGCCGCCTTCGGCGAGCGCATGGAGGCCCAATCGGCGGCCCAGGCACGCTACGTGCCGATGTTCTCGCATCGCACCCAGGCAGACGAGGGCCCGCCGCGCATCGTTGCCCTGCCCGTCCCCAGGCCCTATCGGGAGGATGGCAAGCAGATCATCACCCACAAGGCCATGGAAGCGTCCTACCCCGACGGGGTCGCCGCCTTTATCGAGTGGCTGCTGACCCGCAGCGGCTGGACGGTGACCGAGCGCGACCATCCCGAGCCCGTGCCGGTCAAGGCCCGCCACGTCTGCCTGCTCTTCAAGCGTTTCCGACAGCTTCAAGACGATCTGACCCAGCCCTACGTGCAAGCCCTGGAGGCACGCCAGATCGGGCACATCCTGGTCGGCGGCACCTCGTTCCACCTGCGCGAAGAAGTCGGCGCCATTCGCAATGCCCTGGCCGCCGTCGAGTGGCCGGATGATGAGTTGTCGGTCTTTGCCACGCTACGGGGACCGCTCTTTGGCATATTGGATAGCGATCTTCTGGCGTGGAAGGAGCAGAATGGCGCCCTCCATCCCTATCGGTTGGGCGAGGCCGG
>DASYBA010000347.1:0-5379 GCA_036501005.1 Candidatus Xenobia bacterium
CAAAACTGGTGTCGGGTCTGTGGTCCGGGGCAGGCGTCCGGGGGCAGCATACTTGTTTGGGCCCAGGGCGGGGCCCCGCCCTGGGCCGCTCTCAAAACCCCGGGGGGACGATTCCCGATCACTGTTCCCGAACCCCAACGACACCCGCCCTGGACGTTGCCGTCTGCCCCGCCCCCTGGACCTCAGCACCCCGCGACGGCGGACGTGATCTGTGCCCGCTGGCCTGGGGCCGGTCTCGACGACCGGCCCCTTGAGATGGGATACTATCCCAACTCTGTCCGGATGTGGTACTCTAGAACCATGATGGCGACAGAATACAAGTACATTACGGTCGATGAGGCCGGGGTAGCCCGTATCGGCAAAACCCGATACAAGGTGAAGCATTTGGCGGCCGATGTCCGATACCACGGCTGGAGTCCGTACGAGCTCTTGTGGCAGCACCCGGACCTGACGTTGGGCCAAATCTACTCGGCCCTGGCGTACTATGCCGACCACCAGGCCGAGATGGACGCCGCCATGGACGAGGAGGCCGAGATGGTCCGACAGGCTCGCAAGAGCCAGCCGTCCGACGTGCGAGAGCAGTTGGTGGCCCGACTCAAGAAGGCCTGATGGGCCTTCGTTTCTACATGGACCAGCACGTGCACGGGGGATTACCACGGCCCTGCGGGTCCGTGGCATCGAGATGCTGACCGCCCAGGACGACGGCACCAGCGAGCTGGAGGACCGACCTTTGTTGGCCCGGGCCACCGAACTGGGCTACGTGTTGTTTTACCAGTGACCAGGATTTCTTGTCCGAGGCTGACTACCACCAGCGGCACGGCCTGCCGTTCGCCGGCATCATCTTTGCCCGCCAGACAGACCCCGTGGGCGTCTGTGTCGAGGATCTGACCTTGATGGGAACGGCCATGGAGATGGCCGAGATGGCCAACCAGATCAAGTACCTGCCGCTCTAGCTTCTTCTAGCGAACCTTCTACGAAAATAGCAGGCTCTGCTTGACTTTTGTTTGCATTCTCCTATGGTAGATGCAGATGCTCCGAAAACTCGCCGGATGGCAATGAGGAGGAGTTCGGGTCAAACCGGGCTCTAGGAGCCAGCCACCTGAAATACGGTGACAATCCGCCTAGACAGCGGGTTGAGGCAGCCTGAGACATCTCAGGCTGTTTTGTTTCTGGTCGCGCCCAGATTCAGGCGCTTCTGCTGGACGTCTGGATGAGCTGGCCGATGCGTTTCTTGGTCAGGAAGGCGTCGATGACCAGACGTCATCACCTTCCTGGAACGCAAGGAAGGCCTCTCCTTCAAGGAGGCCGTGGCCCGCCTGCAAGCCATCGCTGGCCAGCCGGGCACCAACGGCCACCGGGCTACGAACGGCCATGCCAAGAAACCGAAAGCTCCGCCACCGTCAGATACGCCGCCCGCCCCGGCCGCCTTCGCCGCCGGCGAGCTCCTTTGATAGTGAACACCGAGCGCCAGCTCTGTAACTGCTTCGGCTGCCAGCAGGGCGGCGATATGCAGAGCCTGGGGTACGTCGGCGAGGAGAAGGGCAAGCTCCTGGCCTACTTGATTGGCATCTCCCGCAGGCTGGACCGCCCCATGGCCGGCATCATCTTGTCCCAGTCGGGCGCCGGCAAGTCGACGCTCCCCGAGCTGGTCGAGCTCCTGACGCCTCCGTTCGCATCAGCCATGAGCGCGGCGTGGACGCCGTGCTCACCGATGCCCGCTGCGACATCCTGGACGAGTTCAGCCGGGACTGTTACGCACCGGGCGTTGTCACGCCCTTCATTACCAAACACGCAGAACACCACCCCAACCTGGTCGTCGTCGTCGCCCCATCCGACCCGTGGCCACCCGGCAGGCGTGCGAGGGGGCCGCCCGGGCTGCGCCCCCGAACCCCCCTCTGCAGTTGCCTCGCGTCGGCCGCTAGCCGGGGTCAGTCGCAAACCCCGCGGCCGTAGCAGCGGCGGGGGGAGCACACCAGGGCGGGAAGGCACGGCGGCAGGAATGGGGGCCATGGACACAACGACGCCGCCTGGGACGACCTCACCTGGCAGCCACCGTGGCCCTCGGGCGTTGGTCTGAGCTACAAGTGGCGGCCGGATCGAGCGTCAATGGGACGGGAGATAGCGCCTACGGCGGGCTTCTGCCGAGTTTGGCCGTCGTCGGGGCCTGCAGGTGGCCACGCATTTACACCACTTCAAGAGACTCTATCTTTATCAAATTGCGGGGCTGCCGGGCTAGTATTCAATGCAGTGGATGTCAGATATAGATGGACCGAACGCTGACTTTGCTGCATAGAACTCTATGGTCGTTTTTGGTCCTGCGGCGGTGAACAGGTAGGTCTGCTCCTGAGGATCATCCGGCCCATAGGGTTCCACCATAGGGGGCACATCGAAGTCCTTCTGCTGACCAGGTCCAACACTGACCGTAAGCGCCGTCTTTCCCTTATCGGCCACCGACTTTCCGGTAATCCCCCAGAAACCCCGGAACGTTAGCCGATAGTGATGCCCATAAATCGTGTCTATGGTCTGAGATAGCCCCCCGCAGTTCTCCAGGTTGAAGTAATGGCTCAGATAGCGGGGCGGCCGGGGCTCCGCTTCCCAATCGTACAGGATGACCGTGCCCCGCGTCACGGTCCACCCCGGGCATTCCTTGGAGGGCTTGTCTAGGAAGAACTTCAAGGCCCCGCTATCGACATTATACTTGTTCCGAGGAAAAGCCTGGCCGGGCAGAGTATCAGGCCCGCCATTCACGATCAGTTCGTGGCTCTGCCCCCAGGCCTGGGTAACGATCAGAAGTACGGATAATGCCATCATGACTCTTTTCATGCGTGCTATCGTTCTGCCTCTGGATTGTTCGACTCCTGCCGCCATGGACAACCGTGCTTGACAAATGAGAAGAGCCCGACGAACTTGGCCGTCATCATTGGGGAGTTTGGGGGATAGTCGGGATGCTACACCACCCCCAGATGCGGATCCTGGCCGCCTGTTCCTGTTTCGCAACCGCACCGGGACCACGCTCGAAGCTCAGCCGGCTCACCTGCTGCTACCGCACGAGACGGCCAGGAGGTCCTGCCCCTCACAGTTCACGTCACCGTGCCAGGGTACCCCTGCTGGCGCCAGCACGCCCGATTCAGTCTATCGCATCGCATCCAGACACGGCTGCCTCAGGCTTACGAAAGACACCCATCGCCAGCTCGCTCATGGCGGTTTTGGTGACCTGCGTGAGCGATGGCTGCGAAATCGCCATCGCTGAACGTCATTAGGGCATCGGCACTAGAGCCCTCTCGACAAGGCGTGGGCCACCACGACCTGCCAGCCGCCGGGGCGGGGTGAAGTGGGTTCGCAGGCGTAGAGGAGATGGGCGGGCACCCCCACGCGGCGGCTGTGTTCCAATACTTGCTGAGCCACCTCCAAGGTGCCCCGATACAAGATGCTGAACGGCGCCGCATACGGCAGTTGGGGGTCGATACTCGCGTTCACCATGTGCACCGGCGCCACGTTGTCGCACGGCACCAAGGCTGGCGCCGCGCTGGGTTGGACCTTCCACGGTTCCGCAAACCACATGCGCAGCTCGGCGATCGATTGTGGCCGGTCCTCCTTGCGCAGCGCCATCATGCGACCGATGGTGGCCTCCAGGTGAGGCGGAACGTCCGGACTCGACTGCCGTATCGGAACCAGGGTGGCGTCTCCACTCAAGAGGGCCACTGATGGCGGTGGCTCGTGGCCCGTCAGGAGCGTATATAGGGTCGCCCCCAACGCATAGACGTCGCTGCGAGGATCGGTACTGGACCCGTAGTACTGTTCGACAGGCGCATATCCGGGCGTGCCCGTGCCCCGCAGACAAGACGCCGTCGCAACCTGCGGGCCGCACGCCCGAGCGATGCCAAAGTCGATCAGGTGTACCCGCTCCTGCGCGTCGACCATGATATTGGCTGGCTTCAAATCACGAAACACCACCGACCGGTCGTGCAGGTATTGCAGGGCATCGAGCAACTGCTCGGTCCACTGCCAGATCTGTCCCGGCGTGCTGGGACGCGCACTCTCCAAGGTATGTCCTTCGATATATTCCATGATGAGATACTGCTTCCGTCCCGTATCGAGATAGTCCAGCACCCGCACGATGTTTGGATGGTCCAGGGTGGCCAGCAACCGGGCCTCCCGTTCCAACTGGTCGAGATTTTCTTCCAGCAGCAGCTCCTTGATGGCCACGCGCCGCTCCAGTTTTGCATCCCGAGCCAGGAACACCCCCGCCGTGCCGCCCAGACCGAGGGCCTGTTCGATATACCAACGCCCGCGCAAAATCTCACCCGTCTGCACCTGCAATCCTCCGGCCGACATGATGGGAAAAAGGGAGATACCCTCATGCTAGTCCCGGCCGATGTCCCCCGCCTTGCCGTTTTGTTAACAGATTGTGTACTTTGTTGCCCTTTACCGGTAGGGGTATGATGCGGTCATGAAGGTCTTGTTTATTGCGGGGTACGGCCCCATCAGCCGAGACGTCCACCAGAGCGGGGCATTTTATCGAGACACGCTGGGGCTTGCCTTCCAAGAGGAAGATGGCGGCTATCTCCATACCCGTCTGGAAGGGGTCAAGCACTTTGCCATCTGGCCCCTGTCGCAGGCGGCTGAGTCGTGCTTTGGCGTAGCGGAATGGCCTGGGCATCTGCCGGCACCGACAGCCTGGCTCGAGTTTGACGTGGAGGACGTAGCGGAGGCTTCTGCCGAGCTCAAGCGCAAAGGCTACCAGCTTTTGGTGGCCGCCAAGACAGAACCGTGGGGGCAGATCGTCACGCGCCTGCTCAGCCCCGAAGGTCTTCTGGTCGGACTGACGTTTACGCCGGCCCTGCGGTAGGGCACCAGCGCACGCTGGTGCCCTGGCTTCGTCAGTCGACCTTGATGTTGACTTTCTGCCGGCGGGCCTCTTCATGTTGCGGGAGCATGATCCGCAAGAGCCCGTTCTTCAGCGTCGCCTTGATCTTGGACGGATCGACGTCCATGGGCAGCGTAATGCTGCGGTGCAGCGACCCATGCACGAACTCTCGTCGCAAGAAGTCCTGATCCTTACGATCCAGCGACTGCTTCAGCTCGCCAGAAATCATGAGGACGTTGCGATCGCAGGTGAGGTGCAGGTTTTCCTTGTCGATACCGGGCATCATGGCTTCAATCACCAGGTTCTCTCCCTCCTGGTGCATGTTCACCGGCGGGAGCATGGTGGTGGAAGGCGACATCGACATCGTGTTTCCACTGAAGAGATCGTTGAACATGGCATCGAGCGTTTCTCGGATGTTCAGAAGCGGGTTGAAGAGGTCGTTGCGATTGGCCAGCTCGTTGGGTGTTCGTCGCGTCAGCATGGACGGCATTGGATAGAACCTCCTTTGAACT
>DASYBA010000348.1:0-9994 GCA_036501005.1 Candidatus Xenobia bacterium
CCACTGGACCCAGGCCAACGGCGACTGGCAAATGACGGCCTCGACCCTTAAAGACGAGCAGACCACCGTCGACGGCAACCCACCCCCCAGTCCCTAGCGGAAGACGTCGGCTACGGCCAGCCGGAAGCCTGGCAGCACGTTGTCGCCGTCCAGGGTGTCACCCCCCCGGAGGACCTGGACGATGCCGTCTGGCCGATAGATGTGGATCCGTTGGCGGCGGGGCTCCAGGACCCAGACGAGGCGGCTCCCCGATGCAAGGTACTGGCGGACCTTCTTCTTGACCTGGCCGGGGCGATCGCCGCCCGACAGGACCTCAACGGCCAGGTCGGGGCTACCTTCCATCCACTCATCCTCAGACACTCCAACCAGGCGGTCGTGGCGTACGAAGGCCACGTCGGCTCCTCGCAGCGTATCGGGTTGGCGCTCCAGGATGAATCCTGTGTCGGCGGCATAAAGACAGCCCAGGTCCGGTCTGGTCTTCAGGAAAACAAAGAGTTCTCCGAAGATTTGACCCACTACTCGCCCGTGCACAGGCTTGCCTTGGCTCACAGGGACCAGGACGCCCCGGTCGAGCTCGTACTCCTCGACCAGCCGGAGCCGCTCCAGGTCTTCGATGGTGTACAGGTCGTCGACTGCTTGCATGAGCACATTATATCACCTCCGTCGGGGATGGGCGAATTGTGCCATGCCGAGTTTGCCGTGAGTTGGCCGTCAGGCTAAACCTTCGTGTCCGCCAGGTGAACGGCTCTCGCATCCGCGGGGCGGTGTTCGGAATCGACAATTTCTTACAATTTGTTCACGAGCGGTAACACCCGGCCATCAGTTGGACACGAGGCTGGCGGGCCCGTTGCGATATACTCGAGATATGAATGCAATACAAATGAACAACAACCTCTTCCCCAGCATGTCGACTTCATGCGTATCGCCTTTGGGTTTCCAGGCGCCGGGCCTGGGTGGCACGGACACGTGCCAGTGGAGCCCGGAAGAGGAGATGTTCGGCATGGGTGCGGATATCGGACACCTCCTGGGCGGCCTCATGGGAGGGTGCGAATCGGGCATGGGCGCATCCCAGCCGTGGGGGCCGGAGAAGCGGCCGATGCCGCAGTCGCCGGCCCAGGCGCAGCAGAACTTCATGTCGCAGATCCCCTCGAAATACAATCCGACGGCCACGTCCGACAACAGGAATTGCGGTCCGGCCTCCCTGGCCATGGCCATGAAGACGCTGGGCGTCACGCCGCCGGGCGTCAACGGGGGTTCGAACCCGCAGCAGTGGATCAACGCCGTTCGACAGGACATGGGTGCTGGTTCGAATCAGAATAGCGATACGTTTCTGCCGCAAATCCAGAAGGGTGCGCAGAGCGCCGGTCTGAAGTCCAACGTCGTGCACGGCATCAGCGGCGTCAACAGCGCCCTGCAGCAGGGGCAACCGGTGCTGCTGTGCGGCGACCCGTCTGGTTACGAGAACAAGTTCTCCAAGTCGGACTATCCTCGGTTCAACAGTGGCCACTGGATCATGCTCAACTCGGAAAAGAACGGCCAGTACGTGGTCAGCGATCCGATGTGCAAGTCGGGCCCGTTCACGCTCAACCAGAAGCAGATCCAGCAGTTCATGGGCCACGACGACTGGAACACGGGCGTCGCGCTATCGAAGTCTTCGGACTGACGGAAGACGGCGGGCGGCTTTTGCCGATAGCCCATTTGGACTAGTCCCCCAGGCTCGAAAAGACTGGTCGATCGCCCAATGGCAGACTGACGATGCGCATGATACCATGACCTCGAGATAGAGAGAGGAGTTACGAGGTGCCGTATGTTCGAGTGGAAAAACGTCGTGGTCCCGCCTGAGGGGCATAAGACTTTCGAGCGCCGGGCGACCCAGCGCTTCCGGGTGGGCCTCAAGGTCACCTTGGTCCGGCTCAACCAGGGCAAGGTGTGCCGCTGCCTGACCGAAGACCTGAGCGCGGGCGGTCTGAGGTTTCTCAGCTCCGTCCCCCTCGCCCTGGGCGAGACCATCGAGGTCACCTTGCCCCTCGACGTCGACGGCCAGTACATCACCATCGGTGGTCGAGTGACGTGGTGCCGGGGCACCCCCGAGAGCCCCCTGGGCGTGTACGAGGGCGGCATCGCCTTCACCCGCATCAGCGCCCGCTCGCACGCCCGGCTGACCCGCTTCCTGGCCGAGCTGCAAACTCCCCAGGTCGCCGAAGCCGAAGCCTAGGCTATTTCTTTCTCCGCTCCAGCCAGAGGGTCACGGTGTCGACCATGTTCTGCACCGCATTCTGGATGAGCACCACGGGCGACGGCTGGCCTTCCGCCAGCCGTTTGCGCTCGCGAGCCTTGTCCAGTACGACGCGCTGGCTGCCCCGGTTGATGTTGACCACCTTGCCGACGACATGCACCTGGAGGACGTTCTCCTCCTTGCCGCCTCCGACGTCCAGCGTCAAGGCGTTGCGGCCTTCCGAGCTGGCCTGGCTGAGAATCCTGCCGGCCGCAATGTTGAGACCCCGCTGGTAACAGACGAGATCACCTTTGCGCAGGGCTACCGACGTCACGCCCACCATCTCCAGCTCGTCGCCGGTCTGAATGTCCGTGCCCACGGCCGAGGCCCGCCACTTGTGTTTCCAGCTCTGCCCCTTGGCCGCCATCTGCCGCCACTGGCTGGCCTGCGCGGCCGCGTCCAGATTGCGATCCAGCTCATCCCCCATTACGACGTCACACCCTTTCGACGGCCAAGGCCAACCCGTTTCCACCCCCCAGACAGAGGGTGGCCAGACCCTTCCGCTTGTCATGCTGCTGCAGCCCGTACAAGAGCGACACCAGGATGCGAGCGCCGCTGGCCCCGATGGGATGCCCCAGCGCCACCGCGCCCCCATGCACGTTGAGCCGCTCCGGCTGGATGCCGAGTTCTTTGGCCACGGCCAGCGCTTGTACCGAGAAGGCCTCGTTGACCTCGAGCAGGTCGAAGTCGTCCAGCTTCCAGCCAACGTTGCGGGCCAGGAGCCCCCGGACGGCCGGGATGGGCGTCAGCATCACCCAGGCCGGGTCGAGCCCTGCCGTGTAGAAGTCGTTGACGCGGGCGAGCGGCTTCTTGCCCAGCTCGCGGGCCTTCTGGGCCGACATGACCACCACGGCCGCCGCCCCGTCGTTGACGCCCGGGGCGTTACCGGCCGTCACGGTGCCGCCTTCTTTGAAGGCTGCGCGCAATTTTCCGAGCGATTCGATGGTGCTGTCTTCCCGCGGGCTCTCATCCTTGTCGACCAGGATCTCGCCCTTCTTGCCCGGCACCGGCACGGGCACGATCTCAGCCTGGAAGTGTCCCTCCTTCTGAGCTTTCACGGCCTTCATGTGGCTGTTGAGGGCATATTCGTCCTGCATCTGGCGCGACAGCCCGTAGTACTCCGAGACCAGCTCGCCGGTCTGCCCCATGTGGAAGTCGTTGAACGCGCACCACAGGCCGTCTGAAATCATGGAGTCCAGGATCTGCCCGTGGCCCAGGCGGTACCCGGTCCGAGCTCGATCGAGGAGGTAGGGTGCCCGGCTCATGTTCTCCATGCCGCCCGCCACGACCACTTCCACGTCTCCGGCCAGGATGGCCTGGCAGGCCATGGCGACGGACTGGAGACCGGAAGCACACACCTGGTTGACCGTCACGCAGCTCACGGTCGAGGGCAGGCCGGCTTTGAGGGCCGCCTGGCGGGCCGGATTTTGACCCACGCCGGCGGACAGGACGTTGCCGAGGATGACCTGGTCGACTTCCTCCGGCGCCACGCCGGCTCGCTTCAACGCCTCTCGTATGGCGTGAGAAGCCAGCACGGGCGCCGGCACCTCGGCAAATGCCCCGAGGAACTTTCCGATAGGGGTGCGGCACGCGCCCACGATGACGGGCATCTGGTCGATGGGGCGGGCGCGGCGGGGTCGATGCTGCTGCTGCAGTTGTGGCTCGGGAAATTTGGTGACGGTGGCTGTAGACATCAGGGTGCTTCCTCCGGGTGAATTTCAAAGAGAGCTTCGCCGTGGGCCACGGTTCGGCCCACTGCGGTGTCGATGCGGGCCAGCCGGCCGGCGACCGGGGCCCGAATCTCGTTTTCCATCTTCATGGCTTCAACCACGACGACGCTGGCGCCGGCCTCAACCTGCTCTCCTAGCTGGGCCAGGATTTTGACGACCTGCCCGTTCATGGGCGAGAGGACCTCGCCACTCTGGGCATGGTGGGTGGACAGGCGGGCCGGCCCATGCAGGACCTCGACCGGGACTCGCCGACCGCTGATCCAGACGGCGAGCAGCCGCCCGCGTTCGTCGGTCTCGGTCTGCACGTCGACCGAGCGGAATCCGTCCAGCACGTGGCCGTCGCGGGTCACCAGGTGCCGGGCACGGCCGTCAATGACGACGGGCTGCCCTAAAGTCACCTCGTGCACGGTATCGCCGGTGCGGACCTGCCGCCGCCATCCTGCGCGTTCGTCCATGGTTGCCGGCCATATTGGTCGCGAGCCGGCCAGAAGCCTCCCTGAAGGCTTTTCCGGCTTCGGCTGGAAAGGCTGCCCCATGAGGACCCTCCTGTACCTCTGCCTGGCGCTGCTCCTGACGAGCCCGGCCAGAGCCGCCGATCATCCCCTGGCGGTCTTGGGCACGGTGCCCGACTTCACTCTGACCAACCAGCTTGCGGCGGGGGTGCATGGACATGATCTGCAGGGCACCATCTGGGTGGCCGACTTCATCTACACGACCTGCCCCGGGCCCTGTCCCATCCTGACCCGGCACATGGCCGACCTGGCCAGCAGGTTGCCGGATTCGGTGCGAGTGGTCAGCTTCAGCGTGGATCCTACCAACGACACGCCGGCCGTGCTCAAAGCCTACGCGGCGACCTATGGCGCCGACCCGTCCCGCTGGTGGTTCCTGACCGGGACCGAAAGCGCCATCTTCGCGCTGGCGAGAGACAATTTCCATCTGGCCACCGACAAAGGCCCGGATGGGCCGTTCCACAGCCCATACTTCGCCCTCGTCGACGGCGAGGGACGCATCCGGCAGTACTATGACGGCAACGATGCCGATCTCGTGCCCCGCGTCATCGCCGACGTCGACGTTCTGCAGCAAGGACGGTGGGGCGTACTATCGACGGTCGATGCCGGCCTGAACGGCCTCAGCGGCGTGCTGGTCGCGCTCGGCTTCTTCTTCATCCGCCGCCGACAGGTGGCGGCGCACAAAGCCTGCATGTTGTCCGCGGTGGTCAGTTCGTCCGTCTTCCTGGTCTCTTATCTGACGTATCACTGGCACGTGCACCACGTCATTTTTCCCGGGCAGGGGACGGTGCGCACGGTCTACCTCTCCATCCTGGCTTCGCACAGCGTGCTGGCGGCGGCCGTTCCGCCCCTGGTGCTGATCACGCTGGCCCGCGCGCTGAACGGGCGGTTTCCCCAGCACCGCGCCATGGCGCGCTGGACGCTTCCCATCTGGCTCTACGTCTCCGTCACCGGCGTGGTCGTCTACGTCATGCTGCGCCACTGGAACGCATGAGCGACTCGCTGCGCCCGGTGTTGCGTGCCCTCGACCTGTTTCCCATCGAGTCGGAGGGGCAGAAGTTGCTCTGTCTGCGGGATCCGGAGGGCTACAGCAGCCACCTGGTCTTTCTGCAGCCGGCCGCGGTGTTCATGATCGCTCGCATGGACGGCCAGAACACGCTCCAAGACATCGCCGACGCCTTCCAGAAGGCCTCCGGTCGGCCTGTCGCCCTGACCCAGTTGGAGGGCCTGGTGGCCGACCTGGACCAGCAGTACCTGCTGGACAGCCCTCGGTTTCGGGAGTACAAAGCGGCTGCGGAAGAAGCCTTTCGAACGGCCACCGTCCGTCCCATGGCGCACGGCGGCCGGGCCTACGAGGGTGAGCCCGACAAGCTGAGGACCATGCTGAACGGCTGGATGGACGCGGCGTCGTCGAATCGCAATGGCCAGCTCCGAGCCCTCATCGCGCCGCACATCGACTACCATCGCGGCGGTCCGTGCTACGGGCATGCGTACCAGGCGCTGCGTGGCACCGATTTCGAGACCGTCGTCGTGCTGGGCACGTCCCACGCACCGACGCGCCGGTTCTTCGCCGGGACCTTGAAAGATTTCGAGACGCCCCTCGGCCTTCTCGAGAACGACCGGCCCTTCATGGAAGAGCTGATGCGCCGCTACCGCCTGCCCATGACCGACGACGAGCTGGTGCACAAAAACGAGCACGCCATCGAGCTGCAGACCACGTTCATCAAGCACCTCTTGCCCCAGGCCCGCATCGTGCCCATTCTGGTGGGGTCTTTCCACCCCATGCTGGTGGCCGGCATGTCGCCCTGGGACATGGCGGCCGTCCGTGATTTCGTGCAAGCCATGCGAGAGACGGTGTCAGCTCTGGGGCGGCGGGTCTGCTATATTGCCGCCGCCGACCTGGCCCACATCGGCACCCGCTTCGGCGACGAGGAGCCCGCCGACGACAAGCTGATGGCCTGGGTCGCGGCGGAAGATGCCCTCAGCCTGGCCGAGGCGGCGGCCGTGCGCCCCGAGGGGTGGTTCGGCAAGAGCGCGGCGGAGGGCGACCGACGCCGCATCTGCGGGCTCTCGCCCATCTACACCATGCTGCGGGTGCTGGCGCCCGACGCGATCGCGGGCAAGCTGCTGCAATACCAGCAGTGCAACGAGCCGACGGGCGCCAACAACGTCACCATCGCCAGCGTCGCCTATTATGAGAAAGCGTAGCGTTCTGCTGGGGGTCCTGGCTGCGACGTGGATGGCCTGGGCCGGGCCGGCCTCGGAAGGCATCGCCTTGTGGAAGCAGGGCGACACGAACCGCTTCCAGGAGGTGGCTCGAGACTTCCGCCACGCCCTCGCCGTCGATCCACAGAACCCTGACTACCACTCCCTTCTCGGCCGCATTCTGCTGGACCTGGGCGAGCCTCAAGAGGCGTCGGCCGAGCTGCATTGGACCATGGGCTTTCATGCCCGGGATGCGGCCACCGTGGCGGAGACGCACCTCGCTCAGGGGCAGTGCCTCGAGTTGCTGCGCAAACCGACCCACGCCCGCCTGGAGTACGAGAAGGTGCACGGCGGCCAGGAGCTGACGCGGCAGGCCCAAGGGCGGGCGCAGATGTGCCAGTGGCCTCGGCAGAACCTGCCACACGTCGTCGTGGTGGCGCCCTCGGCGATGCCCGCCGAGGCCGCCAAAGCGGAGTCAGACGTTGCCCGCATGTGTGCCCAGAGCGGGGTCGCGCTGGAGTTTCCCATCCTGGTGTACGTGGCCAACGGGCCCGAAGTGCCCGAAGGGCGCCAGCAGGTTTTCGTCCCGTCCGGCGCGTGGGCGCCGGCCCTGGCGCGCATTGTGGCCTGGCGCATCGCGCCGACGCACAGTACGGACCCTCTGGTGCGACACGGCATGCTGCAGTGGTTGTCGGCGCCGGACGTCGCCCTGCCCAAGCCTTTGGTGCCGCTCTCAGACCTGAAGGAGTGGACGCCCGACGCCGACGCCGAGGCGGGGGCCTTCATCGGCTGGCTGGTGAAGACCTACGGCCTCGATGCTTGCCGCGCGTTCTGGACCGATCCCCAGTCGGTGCGAGGCGCGCTGACGGCCTACCATAAGTCGCTGGGCGACCTCGAGGCCGAATGGCTGAAGGCCAGTGGCCCTTCGTCTTGATGCGCTGCTCTTGCGGGCCGTCGCCACCGAGCTGGATGCGGCATTGCGAGGCGCGTCGCTGCGGAAGATCGCCCAGCTCAACGACACCGACCTCCTGCTGACGCTCTACGACGGGCACAACCGGTTCTTGCTCATCAGCCTGGCGTCGGAGGCGGCGCGAGTGCACCTGGTGGACGGCAAGTCGCCCTCCCAGCCACCCGGGGCTTTCTGCATGCTGCTCCGCAAGCATCTGGAGGGGGCCCGGGTGATGAGGGTCGCGACGTGGGGGCTGGAGCGGGTGCTGCAGATTCACACTCGTCGGGGTGTTGAAGAGGCCGTACTGGCGGTCGAGCTGACGGTCGTGGAGCGAAACGTGGTGCTCGGGCGGGGGGGCAAGGGGCTCGGGGCCTGGCATCCATCTGGGGAAAAAGGCATGGCCGTGCAGAGTCTGTCGCAGCCGGAGCCCCTCTTTGCGAGGGCCTGGGCGGGAGACGGGCCAGCTTGGAAGGTGGTGACGTCGTCGCTCCTGGGGTTGAATCGGGCCGCCGCAGTGGAGGTCTGCAGCCTGGCGGGTCAGGACCCGACGGCGCCAGTACGGGACTGGGCGGCGCTGGCTCGGGCCGGGGACGAGTTCCACGAGCGCGTGCAGGCCGGGCGCTTTGCCGCCACCTGGTATCCGGAGGCGAAACAAGCGACCCCGTGGCCGTACGCTTCTCTGTCTGATGAAGTCAATATCCAATACGAATCATTCTCCACAATGTTCAACACTTTGTGGGGAGGCGACTGGATGGAACGGCGAGCCGCCCGCGCCCGGAGCGACCTGCTGGCCCGCCTGGCCGATGGCCGGGAGAAGCTCGACCGGCGCTTGCGGGCTCAAGGGGAGAACCTCGCCGCGTTGGTCGACGTGGATCGATGGCAGAGGCAGGGAGAGCTTTTGCTGTCGGCTGTCGGCAAGACGCCCAGCCGGGGCAGCGTCACCGTGGTGGATTATCGGGCCGATCCGCCGGAGACCTTGTCGCTGGCGGTGGATCCGCGTCTGTCGGTGAGCGACAACGCCCAGGCCTGCTTCAATCGATACAAGAAGGGGCTGCGAGGTCGCACCGCGCTGGCCGAGCAACTGGCCAAGGGCGAGCTGGAGCGACGCTGGCTGGACGAACTGCAGACGGCCGTGGAGACCGCCATCGGCGATGCGGAACTGGAGGACGTCGCGCAGCAGTTCAGAGGAGTACGGTCGGCGCCAGTCGAAAAACGACGAGCCCGACGCGGCGTGGTTCGCCGCGCTCCGATACGAGCCTATCGAATCGAAGGGTTCCAGGTCCTGGTCGGCCGGAACCCACGGGAGAACGAAGAAATCTCGCTGCGCATGGCCGAGCCCGACGACATCTGGCTACACGCTCGCCAGGTTCCGGGCGCTCACGTCGTCATTCGCGGCGCGGCGGCGCCGGAGGCTGTCTTGAGGGCCGCCGCCGCCCTGGCTGCAGCCCACAGCGGGGCCCGCACCTCGGCCAAGGTGGCGGTTGACTACACCCGGGCGCGATACGTTCGCAAAGTTCCTGGAGCGCCTCCTGGGCTGGTGACCTATCGACAGGAAAAGACTGTGATGGTACGGCCGGGGTTGGTTCAACAGTGAACTAAGAGGGACTTTATATATTCTTCAGAAATCTGGTGATCCAGGAACTTCTCACCCTGGGGTCCAGTTTGAACGGACGTTCTACGGCAACAAAAATACTTGGGAGGAGCATGATGGGGAACCGTCCCCTTTTTACCTGCTGTCGCGTCGCCGGCGCATTCCTGGCTGTCGCCGCCTTGACTATCGGTTCGTATCGAAGTGTGGCTGCCGCACCCCACCGGCCCCAGACCGTGTCGGATTTCACCCTCAGTGACGTCAACGGCAAACCGGTGAAGTTCTCCTCCCTCTCCGCCAAGGCCGTCGTCGTCGACATATGGGCGACGTGGTGTCCGCCTTGCGAAGCCGAAGTGCCGCACCTCATGGCCCTGCAGAAGAAGTATCAAAGCCAGGGGCTGCAGGTGGTGGGCATCGCACTGGACGACGTTCCGCTGGTGCAAGCCTTTATCCAGAAGAACAGCTTGAACTATCCGGTCTGGATGGGCAGCCCGACTGTCGAAAAGGTGTTCGGTCATATCGCCGAGATGCCCACCACGTTTGTGTTGGATGGCCGCGGCCACATTCGCCACGTCTATGAAGGTTACTATGGTGACAAAACCACGGCTGCGCTGGAGAGCGATGTGCAGGCCGTACTGGGAGGGGCCAGCCAATGATGAGCTGCGAAGACTGCCTGGAGAAGCTCCACGACTACCTGGGTCAGGAGCTGACCGGAGACATCCTGGGAATTCTGCAGCG
>DASYBA010000349.1:0-3399 GCA_036501005.1 Candidatus Xenobia bacterium
CGTGTGTCGCCGGCGTGTTCAGTCTGGCAGACGCCCTGGCCCTGGTGGCGGCCCGCGGTCGCCTGATGGGAGCGCTGCCGCCGGGCGGGGCCATGGCGGCCGTGCGAAGCGGCGAGGCCGAGGTCCGAGCCATGCTGAACGGCGAACCGGTGTCGCTGGCCGCGGTCAATGGCCCGCAGAGCGTCGTGGTCTCCGGGGAAGAACCCGGGGTCACCGCGCTCTGCACTCGTCTCGCCGCGGCTGGCGTCGACACGCGGCGGCTGACCGTTTCCCACGCCTTCCACTCCGGGCTCATGGACCCCATGCTCGCCGAGTATGAGACGGTGGCGGCCCGCGTGACGTATGCTCTTCCCAGCCTGCCGCTGGTGTCCAACCTGTCGGGCGCCCGGGCGGGCGAGGAGGTCACTCGACCGGAGTATTGGGCTCGCCAGGTTCGAGAGGCCGTGCGTTTTGCCGATGGCGTGCAGGCCGTCGCGGCCCTCGGGGTCGACGTGTTCCTGGAGATGGGACCCCAGCCCGTGCTGCTCGGCATGGGCGCCGGCTGCGTGCCCATGGACCGCTACGCCTGGGTGCCGTCGCTCCGCCGCCAGCAGGACGACTGGACGACGCTGCTCGACAGCCTGGGCCAACTGTACCTGCGGGGCGCCTCGCTCGACTGGACGGCGTTCTGCGGCCCGTGGGGCGGCCGCCAGATTTCCCTGCCCACCTACGCCTGGCAGCACAAGCGCTACTGGCTGGATCTGGGCACCGGGGCGCGCCCGGCCCGGCGCTCGGGCGGCCACCCCTTGCTAGGCACGGGGACTGCGCTGGCGGCCCGAGCCGGCACGTGGCTGTGGCAGTCCCACCTCGATCTGGCCGACCAGCCGTGGTTGGGCGACCACCGCCTGGTGGAGACCGTGGTGCTGCCCGGAACCGCCTATCTGGAGATGGCCCTGGCGGCCGCCCGGGAAATCTTCGAGGCCGACCAGGGCCACGTCGAGGCGATGGAGTTCCTCAAGGCCATGATCCTGGTGCCAGGCGCCTCGCTCCAGGTCCAGGTGCTCTGCACCGAGGAGGCGCCGGATCGCGTGGCCTTGCAGGTTTCCAGCCGTCCGGCGGACGGCGCGTGGGTCGAGAATGCTCGGGGCGTGCTGGTCAAGACGGTGGCAGCCGTTCGCCCCACCACTTCTCTAGACGGGCTTCACGAGCGGTGCCCGCGTGCAGAGAGCGGTGCGGACCTCTACCCACGGCTGGCCGCTCAGGGCATGAACTACGGCCCCGCGTTTCAGGGCCTGCGCCGGGTGTGGGGAGGGGAGGACGAAGCGTTGGGCGACATTCGCCCCGCTGAGACGGGTGCAGCCGATTTCATCCTGCATCCCGCGCTCCTCGATGCGTGCTTTCACACCCTCCTCGCGGTCCTGCCGGCCCCCCTCACCACGGTACCGGTCGTACCGGTCGGCGTCGGCGCCTTGACGGTCTACCAGCGCCCCGGCCCTGAGGTCTTGGCCCATTGGCAGGGCCAGCTCCAGCCGGACGGCAGCCTGCAGGGCGACGTTCGACTTCTCGACGCCAACGGGGCCTGCCTGGCCGAGGTCGTGGGGTTGCGCTTGAAAGGGTTGGCCGCCAGTCCCGGCCGGGCGCCGGGCGAGGATCTATTCCTTCGCCTGGCGTGGGAGCAGAGCGCCTTGACGGAGAGCGAACCGCCGGTGGGCCCGGGCTGCTGGATCGTCATGGCCGACGCGGGTGGGGTCGGCGCAGCAGTCATCGGAGCCCTCCAGGCTCGCGGCGAGAGCGTGGTCCCGGTCGTCCCCGACGGCCGGGCCGGACCCTCTCCTCGCAGCGCGCAGTTTCTCGACCCCGCCGATCCCTTCGGGTGGGATCCCATCCTGGAGACCGTGGCTTACACCGGGCGTCCTTGCCGAGGCGTCGTCCATCTCTGGAGCCTGGACGAGATGCCGCTCGAGCCGGCGCAGGTGGTGGGCTGCGGGAGTACCCTGCACCTGGTGCAGGGGCTGTCTCGCACGGGCTGGCGCGACATGCCGCGGCTGTGGCTGGTCACCCCCGCTGCCCAGGTCGCGGCGGCCCCGCTGTGGGGGCTGGGACGCACGCTGGCCATCGAACATCCGGAGCTGCGTCCCACTCGGGTAGAGCTCTCTTCGGAGGCTCCGGCGGACGACCTTTTGGCCGAGCTGTGGGCGGGGGCTGCCGAGGAAGAAGTGGCGTTCCGAGGCGATGGGCGCTGGGTCAGCCGCCTGGTTCGAGAGGCGCCGCCGCGGGGCGCCGCGATCGCCATCCGGCCCGACGGGACGTACCTGGTGACCGGCGGCCTGGGAGGTCTTGGCCTGGGGGTGTCCCAGTGGCTGGTGGACCGCGGGGCGCGCCACCTCATCCTGCTGTCCCGCAAGGGCGCAGCCACCCCCGAGATGGTCTCTGCAGTGGCCGAACTCGAGGCGGCCGGGGCCCAGGTCCGGGTGGAGGCAGTCAACGTCGCCAGCCGCCCGGGCATGCAGAAAGTCCTGTCGTCCGTGCCGGGCGACCTGCCGCTGCGGGGCATTGTGCACACCGCAGGCATTGTCGACGACGGGGTCGTGCTGCAACAGACCGTGGACCGCATGCAGAAGGTGATGGCCCCGAAGATCATGGGCGCCTGGCACTTGCACGAACTGACGCAGGACCAGCCGCTGGACTTCTTCGTCATGTACTCGTCAGCCACGGCCCTGCTGGGATCTCCGGGACAGGCCACCTATTCGGCGGCGAATGCGTTCCTGGACGCCCTGGCCGAGAGTCGACGGCGGGCCGGTCGGCCCGGACTCAGTGTCGGCTGGGGCCCGTTCTCGCAGGTCGGCATGGCGGCCCAGGCCCATCGCGGCGACCGTCTGGGACAGCGCGGCATGGAGAGCATCACCCCGGAGCAGGGGCTCGAGGCGCTCGCCTGGCTGCTAGCGTCTCCGGTGGCCCATTGCGGGGTCGTGCCCATCAACATCCGGCACTGGATGGAGTTCTATCCGCAGACCGCCGGATCCAGCCTGCTGTCGAGGCTCAAGGAAGAGTCGGGCAGGGTGGCCGGGGGAGGAGAATTCCGGCAGAAGCTTCTGGCGCTACCAGAGGAAGAGAGACTCGCCCTGGTCGAACAAACCGTGCGGGAACACGTTGCTAAAGTGATGCGCCTGGAGCTTGCCACCGTCGAGCCACAGACTCCGCTGGCCAGTCTGGGCATGGATTCGCTCATGGGGTTGGAGCTGCGCAACCGCCTGGAGTCCGGGCTGGGCCTCAAGCTCCCGGCCACGCTGGTGTGGACCCAGCCGACCGTGTCGCAGGTCGCGGCGAGCCTGCTGAGCGACCTGGGGGCTCCAGTGGTGGTGGCCTCCAGCGCCGCCGTGGAAACTCCGGTCGACACCTTCACTGTCGATCAGCTTGCCG
>DASYBA010000350.1:0-6667 GCA_036501005.1 Candidatus Xenobia bacterium
CCGGGGTGATGAACCCCTGCTGGTAGACCAGGCCATTCTCGTCAGAGGTGCTGGCGCCCGTCATCAGGGTGTTCTGCGTGCCGTCGGGGGAGATCTGCAACAACGTATAGATGGTGAGCTCGACACTGGATCCCGGCTGCGGATCCAGGAGGGCAACGACCACCGTCCCATCGGGGGCCACGGAGAAGTTTTGGATGGTCGTCCCCGGGCCGAAGCTGGAGGTGTCGAGCAGGACCGACTGGGTGTACCCCACGGTCTTGAGCTTGATGTCGATGCGTTCCAATCTGGGCACGTTGACCATCGTCCCGATGAATTTTGTAAAATTGATCGCCGCGAACGCTGCACCGATGGCCCCTAGAGTGGCCCCGATCCCATCCAGAGCGCTGGTGATTTCACTAACGAAAGCAGCCGCGCCGTCGGCCCCGTAGCGGACGGCCAGCGCGGCTCCGACTCTTGCGACCAGGGCCTTGGGAAGGGGAGTCCCTGCAATGGCAATCAGGGCATCAGTGATGCCCCCGACGACCTGCAAGAATCCCGTGCCAGTCTGGGCAAATGCCACCACGGCCGTCTCCAGACCGGCGATGTTGATGCCTAGCGAAGTTGAACTGGCGCAAACGTCCAGGACGTCACTTTTGTCGAGCAGATTCGTCCCTCCGGCGACAATGTCAAGACAGGGACCCAGGACATAGAAGATCACAGTGGCCAGCCACGCCATCGTGTCGTCGAACCCGGCAGCCATCACCGTAGGGGTGACCGACGTCTCTCCTCCCGCCGCCCCGCCCGGGCCGCTGATCCAGTAAACGAGCGAAGTAGCCGACGGCGTCTGGGTCAGATCCACGTTGTCGGTGGCGCTCCCCGGGCTGTTGACCTGGGCGGTCAAGACGTTGCCGATGGACAGGGTGTTGGGTCCACTGATGAGGTTGCCATTGGGATTGACTTGTTGTGAGCCTACCAGGGGGGGCAGCACTGGAGGCGTGACATCGGCCGGGGTCGCATCCTCCAGTTCGCGGGCCACGGCGACGAAACGCAACCCGGTGTTGGTGAAGTTGACGCTAGATACCGTGCTCCCGGTGCCCGGAGCCGAAAGAAGGGCGGTTACATCGGTGGGTTGCAAACGGGCCCGGGTGACTCGCGCGAGAGTGCTGGCCGCCGCCACCACGTCGCTGACGACCTGGTCTCGCAGCGTGTCATAGTTGGCCAGCGCCATGAGATCGTTCAGGGTGCCCGTGGCCAGCGCGGAGGCCACCAGGGCCTCGAACGGGGCAAACGACGCCACGCCCTGGATGAGCGACATCAGTTGGGCGGCCAGGGTCGGATCGGCGGTCATCAGCTCGAGCGTGGCAAAGATGAGGGCCAACGCCGTCGTGGACGCATCGATCGCCAGCGAGGTGTCGGACGGCAGCGAGATGGCCAGGCCTCGCAGATCGGGCGTGCTGTCGAACAGGAAGAGCAACTGCGCCCCCTGGTTCGATGCCAGCGTGGCAAAGCTGGAGCCCGCCACGGCGGATGGCTGTGGGGCCAGGGCGGAGACGACCTGCAGTCCCGTCCCCCCGATCTGGGTCGAGTCGACCGTTCCGTTCAGCACCTGGGAGATGGGTGTGGGCGTCAGCGGCCCGGGCGACCCCGGCGCCGGGGACCCGGGCGACGACTCGTGCGGTTTCAAAAGCAAGGCCGTACCGGAGCCCGCGCCCGATCCACAGCCCGTCAACCCCGCCGTCAAGGCAAAGAGCAGCGATTGCGCTCCCAGCGCAAAGAAGTGTCGGCGATGAAGGGGGCGACCGAAGGGGTGCTGGCTCGACAACGAGGGGTTCCTCCCGGGCTAGAATGGTATCACCAGATACCTTCCGCGCCTGCCTTCCCCTTCGGTCGGCGGGATGAACTTCGTCTGCCAGATGGATGATTCTCGATAACCGTATGGATGACCGTCAGGTCATCCGAGCGGCATTAGAGACCCAATCGCGCGGGCCAGGCTGTTGGCGGGGTCTCCCGGTGCAGCCTTTAGTTTTGCCGCTGCGATCGCCGCCGGGGTCGCGTTCGACATGGCGATGCCCAGACCCGCCCACCGCAATAGCTCCACGTCGTTGTCTCCGTCCCCCAAGGCGACCACCTGATCTTTCGACAGGCCCCGGCGTTCTGCGAGGGCCGCCATGCCCCCCGCTTTGTCGATGCCCGGCGTCATGATCTCAAAGGTATCGGCTTCGGTCAGCACCGTCTTGACGGAGCCGTTGAAGCGCCGACGCACCTCCGCAGCCAGCGGCGGCATGTCGGCGGCCGGCACGCTCAGGATGATCTTGAACATGGCATCGGCCGATGCCATCAGGTCCGGCACCGTTTGCACGTGGGTCAGCGCCCGGGTCTCATACAAGTGTACCAGGGCGTCGCGGCGTTCCACCTGGGTGAAGGCCTTCGCATACGCCACGATGGTGGCGTTTCTCTGTCGAGCGAAGTCAATCACGTCTTCGGCCAGGTCGCGGCGGAGAAAGCACTGTGCGACGAAGTCTCCATCGCGCACGTCGGCGCCCTGGCAAGAGACCATCGGCCCGACCAGACCGAGACGTTGTTGAAAGGGCAGCATGTTGTCGTACCGCCGCCCGGAGGCCAGCACGACCTCCACGCCGCGCCGTATCAAGCCGGTGATGGCTCTCTGGTTGTCTGGATGGATGCTCTTGTCGGGTCCCAACAAGGTGCCGTCCAGGTCCACTGCGACCATGCGATACATGACGTCCCTCCTATCGTTCCACGACGTGGGCCTGCCAGGCCACCACGAGGTTGGCAACCACCACCAGTCCCAGGGCTCGGCCCAAGCCCACCGGGCCTGATAGCATGCCGATCAAGGATGGGCCGCACAGACTGCCCAGGAATCCAATGGAGCTGAGCATCGCAATGGCCCGGGCGGTCCCCGCGGCACGGGCCAGCAATGGATAAGTGGCGGCACATCCGAATCCGATACAAGCGAAGCCGGCCAGTTCCGCGCCCGGGAGCCATCCCAGCAGCGTCGCCCCCAGGCCGGCGGCGGCCAGCAGGGCGCCCCCGCGGAGCAGGCGTACCTGGCCGAAGAACAGGGAGAGGCGGTCGCCAAAGCAGCGTCCCAGCACCATGCACAACGAGAAGGCGGCATATCCCAGCGCGCCTGTGGCGGCGCTCTTGTGCAGCACGGTCGTCAGGTAGATGCCGCTCCAGTCGCCCATGGCGCCCTCGCTCAAGACGGTACAGAACGCCATGAGACAAAGGATGGGCAGCCACGAGCTGGCCGCTCCATTCGAAGTTTCGATAGTGGGTTCATCGATGTGGATCGGGTGGACTCGATAGAGGACCACACTAAGAATCCCTGCGGCCAGTGCGAAATGCACCAGGGGAGGCAGATGCACCGCCGCGGCGCCGGCCCCCAGCAGCGCACCCACCAGACCGCCGGCGCTGTAGAGGGCGTGAAACGACACCATCATGGGACGCTGGGCCCGACGTTCGAGACCGGCGGCCAGGGCGTTCTGGGCCACGTTGAGGCAACCGCTGCCCAGGCCGAGGATGGCGAGGGCGACAAAGAGGCTGGCCCCCGACCAGGCCAGGCCCGGCAGCAGCAGGGCGGCACTCAGGCAGAGGCTGGAGACCCGAGCCACGACGCCGAGGCCGGAACGCTCCGCCCACTTGACGGAGAGGGTGTTGGCAGCCAGGGCGCCGACCGCCATGCCCAGCAAGGCCAGGCCCACGCCGCGATCCGACAGGTGCAGAGCGCCTTGGATCTCGGGAATGCGGGCGACCCAGCAGGCGAGCGCCAACCCGTCTGCAAAGAAGTAGAGCCGCGTGCCTGAAACTTCTTGTTTCTGCGTCACCCTGCTATAATAAACGCACTTCCAGGCATAGTCAAGCACTATTCAGGCAAAAACAGGCATCAACGATGGTTGGCCCGAAAAAACACGCAACGTGCTGAAAGAAGAGCGGCAGCGCCAGATTCTGGAACATCTGGCGCACGACGGCAAGATCGTGGCCACGGAACTGAGCGAGTCTCTGGGCACGTCCGAAGATACCATCCGCCGGGATCTGCGCGAGTTGTCGGCGGCGGGGCTCTTGCAACGGGTGCATGGAGGGGCTCTACCCCTGCGCACGACGACGCCCGCGGCGTATCGCGTGCGTGCCGAGCAGGCCGCGGACGCCAAGGCCGCCCTGGCCCGAGCCTGCCTCGGTCTCCTGGAACGGGGCCAGGTCATCATCCTGGACGGCGGGACGACCGTGCTGCAGGTCGCCCTTCAACTGCCTGCCGACTTCAACGGCACCATCGTCACCAATAGTCCGCCGGTGGCGCTGGCCCTGACCGAGCACCCCCTGGTGGAGGTGGTCATGCTGGGAGGGAGGTTCTTCAAGTTGTCGCAGGTGGCGGTGGGCGCCTCAGTGGTCGACACGCTGCGCCAGATGCGGGCCGACGTCTGCATCTTGGGCGTGGGCAGCGTCCATCCGAGCGTCGGCGTCAGCATGCTCGATTATGAGGAGGCCCAGGTCAAGAAAGCCATGATGGCGGCGGCGACCGATACCATCGTCCTGGCCACCGCCGACAAACTGAGCAAGGTGGCGCCCTTCCTGGTGGCAGACTGGCCCGCCATCCGCTGCATCATCACGGAGGAGGCGGCCGGGGAGCCCCTCCTGGCTCCGTATCGAGACGTGGTAGACGTCATCGCCGTCTGATCTTCACAAACCGGATACGCTCGCGCAACGTTCGAAAAACGATAGCCACATCGGCGCCGTTGTATCGCACGCCTGGCGGATGTTACGATTTAACAAGAGACGCTTACGGGAGCGGGCGGCGGGTTCGGTGGCGCCGGCCTGGTGGATGCCCCGGCCGGCTGCAAACCGTGCGCGACGGACTGTCGAATTTGACCGCCTTTCCCAGCCGGACCCTGCGGGTGGATGCAGGGCGCGTGGTCGATGAGACGGTGGACCTCGAACGCACGACGGTCCCGTGGGACCGGCATCCGCAACGCGTCACTTCCACCAGTAGCGAGGAGGCGGCGTTCATATTCTACCGCGTCAAACGGCCCCTGGCCGAGGTGCCCTTCGCTCCGCCCTATTTCGATATCGCCCCGCCCTGAGTGCCCAGGCGGTCAGGGCGCCTCTTCGGGGTCGACCAGGAAGTCGGGTTGGTGCCTGTCCCAGCCGCTGTTGCCGAAGCCGTTCTCATCGCGAAACTATAGGCAAAGCTGACCAGCCGACGATCACCAGGATCCAGGCTGCGCGCACGAGTTGCTTGATGACGTCGCTTCACCATGGGAAAGTAGACTGATATTTTCACCGGCTCCCGATTTACCTTTCACAGGCAAAAATATCACACTGCTGGCAACCGATACCCGGACTGGAGGGGGATGCTAGTGCGGGGGAGGAGCGCTGGCGTCCCGGCGGTCGAGGTTGGGTCGTTAAGATTTTGCAAGGTCCGCCAAACCGAAAAGCACCACCATTTCACAACCTTGCAACGTCAACCCGTGATCTGCGTGGTATCGTGTAGGCATGTCCACAACACCGGGCGTGAGGGTCACCGTCTCGCCGCGCAGGCGCCCCGTCATTGGCATCCTGGTTGACCAGGGGCGGACGCAGGCTGGGCCGGTCGAGCGCACCGGCGGTGAATGGGAGGCCTACGCAGACGCCGTCGTGCGCGGCGGTGGCGAACCGAGGTTCATCTGCCCTGACGGCCGCCCTCCCGCGATCGCTCTACAGAAGGTCGACGGTCTGCTGATCCCTGGCGGACCCGACATCAACCCTGAGATGTATGGCCAGACACCCGATCCGTCAGCGGATCTACACCTCGCGCCCGCCGCCTTTGACCGATGGGAAGGAACCGTGGCCGCTTCGGCCCTGGAGAAAGGCATGCCGGTTCGAGGCATCTGCCGCGGCATACAACTACTCAACATCATCAACCGCGGCACCCTCACGCAGGATATCGTCCGTTCGCGACCGTACCCATCCAGCCTCAACCATGTCAGCGGGCCTCACGCAGTGGTATTTCAGCCACACAGCCGACTCGCCGAGATCTACGGAAGCGATGAGGTCCAGCTTACCTCACACCATCACCAATCGATCAACACCGTGGGAGCTGGCTATCGTGTGACCGCGCGGGCCCTCGACGGCACCATCGAAGGGATTGAAACGCAAGACGGCCGCGTCATCGGCGTTCAGTCGCACCCGGAGCGTGAGGCCGCAGGCCTCCCGTTCTTCCACGAGTTCGTCGACCAGGCCCGTTCGGTCTCAACCGCCAGTCCCGCGGGCTCGGCGGGTTCACCATAGAATCCCGTCCGCGCTTCTATGTGGACGGAGTGCTCCTGCGGGCGTCCACATAGCCAGTTGAGTTCGAATCAGCGCACTGTCGAACCCGATAGTAGGATTGGTTCTACTCAGGGAGCGTTAACCAATTGTCGCAGGATCCCACCAACGGCGACCCGTGGACCCGCCTCTACGTCTACGGCTTCAGCGCCTGCGAGGCCATGGACCATCCCCCCATCCAGGCCGACCGCCGCATGGATCCTCACAGCCCGAAGGTCGAGCAGCAACTCTCAACCCTGGGAAACTGGCTCAACACTGTTCGCTAGCGATGCCGCGAGACCGTCTATCGGCTGCTTCCCCGCCGATACTTTCGTTAGGATTTAGTGTATTTGTGGCACTGGTCATCCCAGCTTGTCCAGTTCCTCAT
>DASYBA010000351.1:0-3424 GCA_036501005.1 Candidatus Xenobia bacterium
ATGGCGATGGGTTCCATGTGCGCACCTCCGCCGGTCATGTTCCAGAAACGGCGTGGCGAGCCCTGGATCAGCGTGGGACGAGGTCGGAGACGATTCGATAAAGCTTGTCGCCGTCCAGGCGGCGCTCCGGGGTGACCGTCATGAGAGGGCCCAACTGATGCATCCAGGCGGCCGGTGGGGGCGGGGCGGCACCGGCCCAGCGGACGCCGGGCGGATAGACCAGGTAGATGTCCCAGGCGGGGTGATGCAAGAGCTCCGGTTTGGGGTTGGGGATGCCCTTGAGCAGCACCGAGGCCACGGCCTTCCCGGTGGCTGCCTCGCCGTCCCAGACTCGGCCGATGCGGGGGTCTGACTCCGACGGCATGAGCGCGGACCGATCACCGCCGAGGATCCCCTCCCACACCATCATGGCGTGCAATCTCGGGGAAGCGATTTTGTCGAACAGGCTGCGGACAATCACGTGTCCGTGGAGGCACTCCCCTCAAGTCGGGGACATGAGGGCCAGCACCCGCACCGAGTCGGCGTGCTGATTGAACCACGTCCGTTCGATCGCCAGAGGGTCCGCGCATGCCGGCACCGCCAGCATCAACAAGAACAGGATCCACTTCATTGGATGGGCACCGGCATCTCACCCGAGATGACCTGGGCTGGGGGCGGCGCCATGTGAGCGGTGGGCAGTTCCTTGGCCAGGCCGCGCTGGACGCCGCTGGCGGCGATCATCCCGAGCAGACCTCCCAGAGCAAGCCATCCGCCCCACCACGGGTGGGCGATGGCCAGCGAAGTCGCATCGCCCGGGTTGTGCCATGCCAATAGAGCGGACAGAGCCGCTGACCAGGCGACTCCGAACAGGCCGCCGGCGAGCACGAAAAGGCCCGGACGAGCATGAGGCCAGGCTTGGGGGCGAGCGAGCGAGTCAAAAATAAAGAGGCAGCGCCCGAGGGTCCAGAAAACGCCCCAGTTGGCCGCCAGCAGCACCACCTCCACGGCTCCTGGCGATCCCACCAGGCAGCTCCACGAGAAACCGGCACCCGCCTGATCCACCAGGTGGTAGGCCCACCAGAAGGGGGCCTGATACACGACCACCCAGAAAGCGACAAAGTAGAGCGCCAACAAGTACACAGGAATGACCATGGAAAGACTTTACCTCTTTAGAGGGAACCGGGTCAAGTCGAAGAGAAAGCGCTGCCCGCTCCTGAGAGGGCTCCGCCCCCCAAACAGCCGCAGTGCACTGGGGGAACCTTGCGCGCGGCCAGAGCCTGGTCCAAGTGAGGAACCTCAGGAAGCCAACGTATCGGAGGCAGTCAAATGAGCACAGCGACCCTGGAACAGCAGAACGGCCATGCCGTACAAGAGCACCCCCGCCTGGAGTTGAACGGGCAGGCGCCCGATTTCGAGGCCAACACCACTCACGGTCCCGTCAAGCTGCATGACTGGCAGAAGGACAAGTGGGTCATCCTATTCTCGCACCCCGCCGACTTCACGCCGGTGTGCACCACCGAGTTTGCCGAGTTCGCCCGCATGTATCCGGAGTTCGAGAAGCGCAACGTGGCGCTGCTGGGCAACTCCATCGACAGCGTCTACAGCCATATCGCGTGGGTACGCGATATCGAAAAGAAGTTCAACGTGAAGGTGGCGTTCCCGGTCATTGCCGACCTGGATCAGAAGGTGTCCCGCCTGTACGGCATGGTGCACACGCCCAGTGCGGCTACCGCCACCGTCCGCTGCGTGTTCTTCATCGATCCGAAGCGGGTGCTGCGGGCCATGATCTACTATCCGCTCAACGTGGGACGCAACTTCGACGAGATCCTGCGGGTCGTCGAGGCATTGCAGACCGCCGACAAGCACGGAGTGGCCTGCCCCGCCAACTGGAAGCCGGGCGAAGAGGTCATCGTGCCAGCCCCGCTCACCCAGAAGGGCGCCGACGATCGAGCGGCCAGCAAGGAGTTCAACGTCAGCGACTGGTACCTGTCGAAGAAGAAGGTCTAGTCTAGCGAACGGGGCCCCCGGCCATGCAGCCGGGGGCTTTTTTCATGGGCAGAAGCCGGGAATGAAGCGGTCGTCCTTCACCCGGGCGATGGCCATGGTCCGGAAGATGACCAGCGACACGGCGCCGACCAGGGGGAGGACCTGCCAGCCGTCCTCGGCGCCGGGGACGGCCATCGCGACCGCCAAGGCCACGGGAGCCACGCCGAATCCGATATAGAGGGCGGTCCAGACGTGCAAGAAACGCCGCGCCATCGTCTTGTTGGGCGCCACCGACGACATCATGACGCCGAGGTAGCCGCTGACGACGATGAGCGCCAACAGGCTCGCGGCCAGCAGCAGCCCAGTCTGGGCCCCGAGCCAGTGGATGAACATGGGGATGGTCAGAGTGGTCTCGATGACGGGGAGAAGAGTGGAACTGAGCGCCCAGCCATCGACGAAGCCCGCCGCCCGGACGGGGGTGTGATGGACCAGGTCCAAGGTGCCGGCATCCTTTTCGCCGACCAGGGCGACGCCGCTCCGCCAGACGGTCCGTAAAGGTTGGACGATGAAGAGAGCCACCAGGCACACCATGCTGGAAGGCAGCCACCCGAGAGGCCGCAATGCTCCGGCCGCCAGCGTAAGGAGCGGCCAGGGCAGAATCTGCAGGAGCACCCAGGCCACGGCGCCGCCCGGCACACGCACACGCCGGGACTGCCGCGCCCATTCGCGCATGAGGATGGCGTGTGGCAGTCGCAATGGAAAGGGCCTGCCACCGTGTTTGACGAGGTGATGCGGCCCGCCGAGGGTGGTGGTCAGATCGGCGAGCACCAGGTCGCGAGCCCACACACACACCACGGCTAGAGCGAGGACAGGCAGGGGGCCCGTCAGATGGTTGATCCAGACGACGCAGCCCACCGCGAGCGCGTAGATGAGGAGTGCCAGCAGCTTCTTGGCGGGGTCGGCGGAGCCCAGCAACAGGGTGGGGTAGACCAGGGCACAGCTCAGTGCCACCAACGCCGGCCACCACAGCAGTAGCCACGGGTTCCCGCCGCTGAGGACCAGCAGCAACGGTAATGCGAGCACCCCGAAGCGCATGACGGAACGAGCCGACGACCAGGCGATACCGTCGACGATGCTGGCGGGCGACAGCCTCGTAATAAGGAGATCGTCGAGGTGCCGTCCCTCTCGCAAGGTCGAGAAGAAGCGGGCGGTCGGCAGGCACGCCACCAGCGGCACCACCAGCAACAGCAACAAGGCCAGAGTGAACACGAGATGGTGCCCGCCGGCGGCACTCCACGCATCGTCCTGCGTCAGCGCCGGCGCCAGCACGAGATAGGCGACCACAGCCCCGCAGCTCTCGATAAACCAGTTGCCGTACTGGCCCCGCCGCCGCTTTTCCACCAGGTGCACGATGGGGTTCCGCATGCCCCCCATTATAGCACACGGCCCCAGGTCAGCG
>DASYBA010000352.1:0-8173 GCA_036501005.1 Candidatus Xenobia bacterium
CTATTCGCCTTACCACGGGGTGACCTCGATGGGGGCGTATGTCGACTGGTTCTCTGACTTCCAGGGCAATAGCTGGTTCTGCGAGCATGTGACCGGGCTGAAGCAGAAGATCTTCACCGACCGGTTGCACGAGCAGATGGCGCTGGGTGAGCCGTGCGTGACGTGGGAGTTCAATCAGCACGAACACCTGGTGGAACTGGGCAAGGCCTACTGGCTGGTGCGAGACGAGCGCTATTCATGCGAATACGTCATCCAACTGGTCGACTGGATCGAGAAGAACCACTGCCTGACGGGCATCAACTGGGTGGACGAGCGCTCGGTGGCGCAGAGGACCATCAACTGGGTACTGGCCTTCCACTTCTTCCTGCCTTCGGATCACGTGAGCCCGAGCTGCCTGTTGCGGGCGCTGAAGGCGCTGACCCTGCACGGGGCTTATCTGTGGAACTACCTGAAGAGCCAGCCGTTGGATGAACGGCCCCTGTATCGATTGACCGCCTCGGTGGCGCTGGCCATGCTGGCCTGGTGCCTGCAGGAGCTGCAGACGGCCCGGGAGTGGCAGGCGCAGGCCGGGCCCTGGGTGACGAGGGCGGTATTGGAAGAGTTCACCGCCGATGGGGGGCATCGGAGCGGGTCTGTCGACAGCCACCGAGTGGCCCTCGAACTGGCTCTCATGCACTACCTGCTGGCCATGGTGAATGGGGAGAGCGCCGACAACATGCCGACCGCACCGAGGCTTCTCGACGCCCTGCGGTTCCTGACCGAGATGACGACGCCGGCCCTGACGGTGCAGCCGGTCGGGTCAGGTCTGCCCAGCCGGGCCCTGCCCTTCGGCATGCCGTTCACTTCCGACCATCGGGCCGTGATGGCCATCGGCGCGGTGCTCTTCCACCGGCCCGACTTCAAGTATGTGGCGGGCGAGGTCATGCCGTGGCACCTGACCTGGCTCATGGGGCCGACGGCGCGGGAGCGCTACGCGGCCCTGCCCGCCCAGCCGCCGACCGAGACCTGCTCCATGTTTGCGCAGAGCGGATGGATGGTGTTGCGGGAGGGGTGGGGGCCGAAGGACCTGTGGCTGCTCTTTCGGTGCGGCGGGCCTGCCGCCGCGGAGCACGACGACCGGTTCCACGTCAGTCTGGCGGTGGGCGGCGAGACGGTGCTGACCGACCTGGGCACGTATGCCCCCCTGACGGAACACCCGTCCTGGTTCGACCATGCGAGGGCCCACAACGTGCTGGCCGTTCGACATACCCGCCCCCTGCCGGGCGATCCGTCCGATACGCCGACCTTGGTGCGAAGTGCCGGTCGCATCTGGCTCAAGGGCGGGAAGCGGCGGTATCGATTAGATCGCCATGCACGGTTGGTGTCGCCGGAGGCCCTGGTGAAGTCGCTGGACGCCGAGCAGCCGGACGTGCCTGTCGAATACAGGCGGGAGATCCTCATCGACGCGGCCGAGAAGTGGGTGGCGTTTCGGGACGTGTTGGAGGGGAGCGGCGACGTCCAGGTGGACGCCCTCTTCTACCACCTGCCCGGGCTCGACCTGGTGCAGCGCGGCGATCAGGGCTGCGTACTGTGGAAGAAAGGGGCGTGGCTGCGCATCCAGCCGTACTTCCCCGGCCAGTTCCGGTGGCACTGGGACCGCCCGCGAGAGCACGGCCACCCTCCGTTCTGGTGCCCAGACGGAACCCGCCTCCTGCCGGCCTACGCGCTGCGGTATCACAGCACGGTGTCGTTGCCGACCGAGGTGTTCTTCTGGATCCACTGGGACGCGGGCGCGGTGCCCTCGCCCGACGTGGAGGACATCCGCAAGCTCTTCTACGTGCTGCCCGCCCGCGCCTGACGCCCGCCCGGCTAGGGCTTTTTCTGCTCGACCAGGTGCTCTCTACAACCGGCGGATGACCGCCACCACCTTGCCCACGATGCGGGGGTCCTTCACCAGGATAGCGTGCATGCGGGCGTTCTCGGGCTGCAACCGGACCTCGCCGTCGGCTCGATAGTACCGCTTCACCGTCATCTCCTCGTTCACCAGCGCCACCACCACGTCGCCATCTTCCACCCGGTTCTGTCGATGCACCACCAGCATGTCGCCGTGCAGGATCCCGGCGTCGCGCATGCTCTCGCCTTCTGCCGGCACCACGAAAGACTCGCCCGGGCCGGCAAACTCCGCCGACAAGGGAAAGGTGTCGGCGGGGGGCCCATCCAGGTCGTCCCCCCGCAGGACAGGCAGAAACACCACTTCTCGATGGTCCGCGTCGGAGTCCTTGAGCAGTTCGATACTCCGCCTTCGAGTCGGGTCCTTGCGAATGAATCCCTTGCGTTCGAGGTTGAGAAGATGGCCGTGGACGGTAGAGATCGACGAGATGCCCAGGCCGGCCGCGATCTCCCGGATGGAGGGGGGAAACCCCTTGGTGCGCAGGTAGTGGCGGATGATGTCGAGGATCTCAAGCTGGCGGTCTGTCAAGGACGGTGCCCGGGGCGGCGAGGCCATGGAAGAGATTATACGTCCCAGAAGTCCAGGCCGCAAGGTTTCGAGCGACGGTCTGGTGGGTAGAACCGTCTAGGCGCCTGTGAGCCATTTATTCCAGCCACCGAGGTGGAGAGGAGTCCATTTGAGGGTATAAGAACTCATGAGGCCGGTTTTACCAGAATTCAAGCGGTTTCTGGAGGGCCGAATACAGGGAGAAAGGGGACACCTCTTAGCCATGAACGATCGCAGGGAGGGTCTGGGATTTGTCTTCGGCCTGATGGTGGGCACGTTGGTCGGAGCATCGATCGCCATCATCCTGGCGCCGGCCTCGGGTGAAGAAACCCGGGACATTCTGAAGCGCTCGACGTCCGATTTGAAGAATCGAGCCGCCGACTTCGCCTCAGACGTAAAGGAAGATACCGGAGAATGGGTGGCCGAAACCCGCCGCAAGGTGCAGTCGGCCTTCAACCGGTCCAAAGGTGAAGCGGAGGGTTAGCCCCTCCATGCCCGCCCCGCACCGGGGCGGGCAGACGGTCCGAAGAGGAGGTGTGCAGCGTGAGCGACAGGGCTAAAGGAGGCTCGTTTTTGGATATCAAGGTGAACACGCGTCAATTGACGGATTCCATCCATCTGGTTGACGTGCAGGGGGAGATCGACGTCTATACCTCGCCTCGAGTGAAGGAGAGCATTCACGAGCTCATCGAGAGCGGCAAGTACAATTTCGTCATCAATCTTGAGGGCGTCCGGTACATCGACAGTACCGGACTGGGCGTCCTGATCGGGGCGTTGAAGAAGGTCCGGGAACATAACGGGCGCATCGTCTTGGTCTGCACCAACCAGCAGATCAAGAAGATCTTCAACATTACCGGTCTCATCAAGATTTTTGAAATCTACGGCAGCGAAGAGGAGGCCGCAGGCAGCTTCAAAGCCGCCTAGCAGCCGCTACTTCGGGGTTCTTCCCAGCAGAGTTTGTTTCAACGCGCCCGAAAAGGGAAGAAAGAGGAAGCAGCCAGGTCGAAGTATGGAGAAGACAGGCGTGACGGATCTGCCCACAACAGGGTTCGAAGTAATGCACGGGGGGTTGCCGCCCCTCACACCGGGGGGCGTAGTCGCCATTCGGGTTCCTTGCATGCCCGATTATTTTCGGGTATGCCGTCTCTTGATTTCAGGCATCGCCCAGCGGCTCCATCTGCCGTGGGACCTGGTCGAGGATCTCAAGCTGGCGGTGTCCGAAGGCTGCAACCTGGTGTGCGGCAACACGATCTCCGTCGACGCCTCCGTCAACCTACGCATCGAGGTCAAGGCGGAGACCCTGGACATGTCCCTGGATGGCCCGCCCGGAGGGGCTCGCACCGATGCGGTTGCAGACGGCGAGGAAATGGACATGTCCAGCATGGGCCTCTTCTTCATCCAGTCCTTGATGGACGAGGCTCAATACTCCGTAGGGCGGGATCAGGCTGCGCACCTGGTGATGGTCAAGAACCTGAACGACGACGAAGACCAGGAGGATGGAGATGGTGGCTAAGGCCATCCACCTCCAATCAATCTGAAATGGGCGCTGAGTCAAAAGTGCAAACCGAGAAGTGGAACAAAGAGAAGGTCCGGGAGCTGTTCGCGGAATATCGATACAACCGCGACGTGGCCATCCGAGATCGGCTGGTCATGATGCACACGAACCTGGTTCGCTACATTGCGGCCAAGTTCTCAAACCGCGGCGAGGCGCTGGACGATCTCTACCAGGTCGGCTGCCTGGGCCTCATGAAGGCCATCGAGCGATACGACACCGAGCGCGGGGCCGAATTCACCACCTATGCCACTCCGACCATCATCGGAGAAATCAAGCGTTACTTTCGAGATCGCGGGTGGGCGCTCAAGGTGCCTCGCAAGCTGCAGGAGCTGAAGGCTTCGGTCAGCCGTGTCGCCGACGAGTTCATGAACCAGCACGGGCGCATGCCCACGGTGCAGCAGATCGCCGAGCGGTTGAAGTGTACGGAAGAAGAGGTGTTGGAAGCCCAGGAACTGGGGCAGGTCTTCAACCTGCTGTCGCTCAACTCTGGTGCCGACAATGACGACGACAAGAAGGTCTCGAACCTGCTCGACTATCTGGGCGTTCCCGACCTGCGGCTGGAGAACGTCGACAATCGCGTGACCCTGGAACGAGCCCTCACTGCCCTGGCCCGCCGCGAGCAGCTCGTCATTTTCCTGCGGTTCTACCAGAACATGTCGCAAAGCGACATCGCCAAGATCCTGCAGATCTCGCAGATGCACGTTTCCCGTCTGCAGGCCAAGGCCCTGGAGCGCATGAAGCAGTTCTTGTTGGAACCTGAGAAGAAGAATTAGCTACCGGGGGCGATTGGCCAGCTTCTGCTGGAGGGCTGCCATCACCTGGCCCGCCGTTCTTTCTCCCTCCCGGATGCAGTCCGGTATGCCGATGCCGCGATAGGCGCTGCCGGTCAGGAACAGCCCTCGGTGGCGGGTGGCCATGCGTTCCACCCGAGTCACCCAGTCAAGATGGCCGACTCGATAGAGCGGCGTGCCCTTTTCGATACGGCGCAGCTCCTGCAGGTCGGGGGGCCCGGTCGGGGCGTCCATGATGTCCGTCAGCTCGGCCTTGACGTTCTCGATCAACTGCTCATCCGCGACCTCCGTATGGCCGGCGATGTAGGCCCGGATCAAGGCTTTCCCGGGCGGCGCCCGGTGCCCCCACTTGGACGACGTCCACGTGCACGCCAGCACCGCCCGCCGTTCCCGGCGGGGCACGACCAGCCCGAACCCTTGCAACGGCCGCCGCACCTGGTCTTCCGGCCACGCCAGGGTCACCGTCGCCGAGCTCTTGTAGTGCAGCTCGCCCAGGGCGTCGCTCAGTGCCGTATCGGACCCTCGCAGCAGGGCCGCCGCGGCAAATGCCGGCACGGCCAGGACCACCACGTCGGCCGCCAGCTTCTCCCCATCCAGCACTACGCCGTCAGGGGTCCAGGCCTGCACGTTGACGCCGCACCGCAGCTTGACGTCTCGCGAGCGGAGCGCCGCATGGAGGGCGTCCACCAGTTCGGAGAGGCCGTTCTGGAAACTGACGAAAGCCGTTCTCGAAGAAGGAGGCGGTGGCGTCCGCCGGGCCGCCAGCGCCGCCAGGACCAGACTGCCGTACTGGCGTTCCATGTCGACAAAGCGTGGGAAGGTGCAGTGAATGCTCAGTTCATCGGCATCGGCGGCGTAGATGCCGGCCAGCATCGGCTCGGCGATGCGCTCGAGACATTCGCTCCCGAGACGCCGTCGCACGAAGGCCCCTATCGACTCGTCCGCCGTATCGGTGCGAGGGGGAATGAAGAGGTCCAGCCCCATGCGGAGCTTGCCCCACCAGCTCAAGAGGCCCGTTCGCAAAAGCGGCATGATCTCGGTGGGTACCATCATGGTGAATCCCTCCGGCACGGTCTGCAGACGCCCGCCGGACCAGATGAAGACGCCATTGTTTTCCGCCCGGGTGTTGATGAGCCGCGGCTCCAGCCCCAGCTTCTGCGCCAGTTGCACGCCCTGCGGCTTGTGCGAGAGCAGCGATTCGGGGCCGCCTTCCAACAGGTACGGCCCGACCTGCTCGGTGCGAATCTTGCCGCCCCACCGGCTATCCCGCTCCAACACCGTCAATTGCCCTGGGTACCCCGCCTCGCGCAAGGACCAGGCGGTCGCGAGGCCCGCGATGCCACCGCCGACCACCACGATGTGGGTCACACCCGCCCTCACCGTCCGCCGAGGCGAGCCTCGGCGCTCGTTGAAGGAACCCCAGCGCTGAGTCGATGCACCGCGTCGACGGCAAACTTGACGTGCTCTTCCGGGGTGTCCGGCAGAATGCCGTGGCCGAGGTTGAAGATGTGGCCCGGGCGCCCATCGGCCCGCCGCAAGATGTCCGATACCCGTTGTTCGATGACCGCGGGCGGGGCAAACAGCACCAGCGGATCCAGGTTGCCCTGCACGCCCACGTCATGGCCCAGGCGCTCCCACCCGACATCCAGGTCGATACGCCAGTCCAGGCCGATGACTCGCCCTCCCGCCTGTTTCATGAGGGGCAGCAGCTCGGCGTTGCCAGTGCCGAAGTGGATGCTTGGCACGCTCCCCAGCATGTCGAATATGCGGGTGACGTGCGGCAGCACGAACTCCCGATAGTCGCCCGGCGACAGACACCCGACCCAGCTATCGAACAGTTGCACGACGGCGGCACCCGCTCTGTGTTGCGCCAACAAGAGTTCCCCCACGACTCGGCTGAGCTTCTCCATCAACCGATGCCACAGGTGCGGCTCCGAATACATCATGGTCTTGGTGCGCAGGTAGTGTCGGGAGCCCCCGCCCTCGATCATGTAGCTCGCCAGGGTAAAGGGCGCCCCGGCGAAGCCGATCAATGGCAGGCGGCCCTTCAGCTCGGCGCAAACCAGCTTGATGGCATCCATGACAAAGGCAAGATCTGCGTATATCTCTTCCGACCGCAGCCCATCGACATCGGCGCTCGTCCGCACCGGCCGTTCGATCACGGGACCCTCACCCTGGGCAAAGTCAAAGGGGACGCCCATGGGCTGGAGGGGCAGCAGGATGTCCGCGAAGATGATGCCCGCGTCAAAATTGAACCGCTGCAAAGGTTGCATCGTCACTTCGCACGCCAGCTCCGGATGTCGACAGATGTCCAGCAGGGTGTGCTTTTCCCGCAACTTTCGATAGGCGGGCATGTAGCGGCCCGCCTGTCGCATGAACCACACCGGCGTGCAATCGACGGGGCGGCCGTTGACCGCCCTGAGGAAGCGGCTCACCAGACGATCTCGAGTGGTTCCGGCTGCTGTGTTTCGGGTTCCGGCACCTCGTCGAAGATCTTCAAGGTGCGGCCGGCCGCCCGCTGGCTGAGCTTGTCGAACCCCTTGGGCTCCAACCCCTTGTTCTCACGCCACTTCTTGTTCTTGGCCGAGAACGGGTTGATGGTCTCGCCCAGGGCCGAGAGGATTTCCCGCAGGTTCTTGCGGGAGTACATGGCATCGTCCGACTTGACGTATTGCTTGTACTCCGTATCGACCAGGCGGAAGAAGTTACGCAGGAAGAATTCCTTGGCGGCCAACGCCTTCTCAGCCGCCGACATGACGACGTTCGCCACCAGGTTGGCGCCTTTGTTGGCCAAAAACTGCAACTGGATGAGCCGTCCGGTATCGAACTTCGGCTTCTCCATCTTGGCCGACGGGCCGCTCTTCTGGTTCTTCTCGGTCTCTTGCGCCCAGCCGCTCTGACTGGCCAGCGAGTACCACAACTCGCTGCGCTGCGTGCCCTGTTGCTGCGTCTGCTGCGCCGGCGGTCGCTGCCCGGCACCGAAGATGCCCGCCTGTTGCTCCTCTTCCTCTTCCGACGCCTCGCCGGCCTGCCACGACGTGTTCATGGTCGTGTTCTGGCTAATGCGGTTCTTGGACTGGAAACCCGCTCCCTGGGCCGCCGCCCCGGCGTTGTTGCGGGCCGCCGTCGCCATCTGTTGCGGACTCGGGGTCAGCGGGTTGGGGGCGTGGTCCTCCGAGGTGAGCCCGTCGCCGTGCCCCTCCATCTCGTCGAGGAACGTGTGGCGGGAATCATCCCGTTGCGTCACCACCTTGGGCGCCACGTTGGGCAGGAAGCCCACCGACGCCGTCTTCTGCAGGACCTGACCCGTGTTGGCCATGTTGACGTTCATCATCGGGCACATCTTCGACG
>DASYBA010000353.1:0-6497 GCA_036501005.1 Candidatus Xenobia bacterium
TCAGTCGAACGCATACCTTCCAGCCTGACATCGTCGATGAGGACGATTTCCATACGTACATGTGGATGGAGGCGCGGCAGGGGTGGTTTCTCCTGACGCAGCGGTTCGTCAAGGGCGAGGCGGAGAGGTGGAAGGTGTATCGGGAGATGATTCCCCGGGATAGCGTGAACTTCTTCATGCGCTTCACCGACGTGCTGCCGGAGTACGTGCAGGGGAACCCCGCGGGGGGATGACCTGAAGGGGCATTGTGCGGACCCCACGAGGGCACGCCAGCAGCCGTGCGCACCAGGCGCGCGGCGTTCACGAAGGAGACGCCAATATCGGTCAGACCGCGACCGGGACGGATGCGAGGGGTTTGAGCACCTCGTCGTCAAACGCCTGGACCGCCTCGGGCGTCGCATCCAGGCCAAAAAAGATCACCTCGTCAGCCTGGCCCGCGAACGCCCCGACGCCGTCGACGATCCGCTGCGCCGAGCCGAACAACAGATTGCCGTCAACCCCCGGGGGCAACGACTTTCCGAAGAACGCCGTTTTCTCACGGGCCTTGCGGTCGTCTTTTTCGAGACCGGCAAACAGGCCCACGGTGCGCCGCACCTCCGCCGGGTCGCGACCGATCTCCTGGCAGTACTGGTCGATGAGCCGATTCTTGCGAACATAGTCTGCCCGGGTCGCCAGAAAGTTGCCGAACATGTTCGACGCATCCGCATATCGGGCGACCAGCTTCAGCGTCCTCTTCTCGCCCGACCCCCCCACCAGGATGGGCAGCTTGTTCTGCACGGGCAGGGGCGCAAAGGGCGCATGGTCCATCCGATAGAACGAGCCGTTGAAAGTAAAACTTCCCCCGACCTGACCGTGCAGCAGACCCTGCAAAATGGCCAACCCCTCTTCGAAGCGATCCAGGCGGGTCTTGATGCTGCCCAGTTCGATACCGTAGGCCGCATGCTCTCGCTCGTGCCAGGCGGCGCCTACGCCCAGATCCAGGCGTCCGCCGGCGACTTGATCGACCGTGGCCGCCATCTTGGCCAGGAGCGCCGGATGTCGAAACGGCATGGCGGTCACCAGACAGCCCAGGCGGATCCGACAGGTCAGGGCGGCCCAGGATGCCAGCATCGTCCATCCTTCCAGCGTGTCGCCTCGCTCGTAGGCGGCCGGGTCGTTGGTGATCTGTGGCATGAAAGCGTCATTCACCGGCATCAAATGATCGAAATTCCACAGGCTGTTCCAACGCCCCCGGTCGGCGACCAAGGCGATTTCCTTGAGAGTCTGCCAGGGGGCAGCGTCGTTCCAGACTTGAAAACCAAACTTCATGTCACTTCCTCCAGTTCTATCTGGATGATAGAGAATTCACCAGCGCGTAGCCCCGGCCGGAGGTCCGAACCGGCGTCCGCCTAAAGTCGGAGGCGCTTAGCCCGCGCGGCGCACGATTTCGGCAGCCAGGTCGGGCAGGGCCACGACCTGGTCGACCAGGCCCGCCTCGACCGCCGCTCGGGGCATGCCATATACCACACACGTCTCTTCCGACTGCGCCAGGATAGTGCCGCCGACCGCCTTGATGGAGCGGGCGCCCGCCGTCCCGTCGTTGCCCATGCCCGTCATGATGACCCCGAGGACCCCGGCACCGTAGATGTCTGCTGCCGATTGGAAGAGGACGTCGACGGAAGGCCTGTGCAGCAGATTGTCGGGCTGGCGATCCAGCCGAATCTGGCGAGCGCTGTTGACCGTCATGTGCATGCCGCCCTGCGCCAGGATCACCAGTCCCGGTTCCACCCGCAACTCGGGGCGGGCTTCGACGACAGACAGGGCGGACACCGCATCGAGCCGCTCGGCGTATGGCCCGGTATAGTCAGCCGGCATGTGAATGACGACCAGCACGGGCACCGGAAAGTCGGCCGGCAGGGCGGGCAGAATCTCGCGGAGGGCCATCGGTCCGCCCGTGGAAATGCCCAGCACCACCACGCTCACTTTGGCCGCCCCGACCTGTCTTTCTATCGGCTGGGGTGTGGGCCGCAGATACAAAGCGTCCCGCTGCCGGGGCGACATGCGAGCGGCGGCGGCCACCTTCTCCACCAGCATGTCGGCCACCGAGTATAACTGTTCGTTGGCCAGGGCCGTAGGTTTGTGCACGAAGTCGAAGGCGCCTGACTCCAGCGCGCCCAACACCATTTCACCGCTCTGGTCCTGGGTAGAGACCACCACCACCGGGACCCGCCTGCCGCGACTCATGCGCTGCAGAAACTGCAGTCCGTTGCAGCGGGGCATCTCCAGGTCGAGCGTGATCACGTCGGGATCGAGCTCCGCGGCTTTCTCCAACGCCTCCTCGCCATCCGCCGCGATGCCCACCACCTGCATGCGCGGGTCGCTGGTCAGCATCTGCGACACGACCTTCCGAACGTAGGCGGAATCGTCGACGACCAAGACACGGATGGTGTCAGGCGGCTTTACGATAGGCAATGGCGCCCCCCAGTTCGGTGAATTCAAAGGGCGTATCGAACCGTAACAACGATTCTGCTGCTCCCAGCATCAAATATCCGCCCGGCCGGAGCGCCTGGTAGAACGCACCGGCAGTCTTTTCGACCGCCTGCCGAGAGAAGTAGATGAAGACGTTGCGACAGAAGATGAAGTCAAAGGCGTTGTTGCCCATGGCTGTGCGCATCAGATTCTGGCACGAAAACGATACCGAAGACCGCACGTCGTCGTGCAACAGCCAGCCTTTGTCTTGCGCATCGAAGTACTTGTCGCGCAGGGCCGGGGGAAGTTGTCTGAACGAGCGTGCCAGGTAGAGGCCCCGTTCCGCCGCCGCTATCGAATCGCAATTTGCATCGGAGGCGATAATGCTGCGGGGTATGCCGCGGGCCGAGCTCTCCCGCAGGGCTATCTCCATGCTGTAGGGCTCTTCTCCCGTACAGCAACCCGCGTGCCAGATGCGGACCGGCTGAGAGACGCCGGCGGCGAGGCGGGCCACCGCCCGCAACTGGTCCGGCTCTCGCCAGAAAAAGGTTTCATTGACCGCCAGGGCCCGCTGCACACGAATCCACTCCGCCTCCGCCTCCTCATGGTACTTGAGGAAGTAGTAGTACTCGAGGAAGTCGCGGATGTTGCGATCGAGCGGAAGCGACGACAACTTGCACTCCAGCAATTCACGTTTGTCCTTGTCGAACAGCAAGCCAGTGCGCTGGTGAATTAGTTCAGCCAGCAACACAAACACCGTGTCGGTGAGCGGGAGGGTGGCGGGAAGCAGCGGCTGATTCATGTATCCAGGGTAATTCCCAGGGCTTCCAGCCCGGCGGGGCTGCCGTGCTCGCGAAGCCCGGTCGCCGCGGCGCGCCGCACGGTGGCGTCGGCGGCGCCGAGCGCGGCCATGAGCGGACGCAAGGCGTCGGGGTGTCCCGACATACCCAGCCCGGCCAGCGCGGACAGTACCACGTCTCGGTCCGAACTCTGGCTGAGTTTGTCCAGATGGGCTACGGCCGCCCCTCCGCCCAGCCATCCCAGCGCTTCCGCCACGGCGGCCTGGACGAAAGGCAAGGGGTCAGCGGCCAGGGCCGCGACGATCGGGACGTCATCGCGCGTGCCCACTCTCCCCAAGGATCGGCAGGCCTGCATGCGGGTCCATGGGTCCCGATCGTGCAACGCCTGGACCAACAACGGTCGAGCCCGCAGCGGATGGGCCTGGGCCAGCGCCCGAGCGGCGGCCGCCCGCACGGTGGGATCGCCGCCCGTCAGCGCATCCGACACGGCGGAGGCGGCCCCCTCATCGATATCGACGACGTGCGCCAGGAGTTCCACGGCAGTTCGGCGCACCGAACCGGCGGGATCGCTCAGCGCCTTGATCCACACCGCGCTCGCGCCCGCCGTCGAGGCTAGCAAGCGGAGTCCGGACTCGCGTTCAAAGGGGTTGCCGGACGCCAGTCGATCCCGCAGCGGGCCAATCAATTCTTGATGGCGCAGCACCAGGGCAATGGCAGTCTGGCGTACCAAGGACGACGGATGGCCCAGGGCCGGAAGCAGAGCTTCCGTGTCGGCCCCTGCGGACGTCTGGTCCCAGGCTCTGAGGGCCAGCGCGGCGCCGTAGGGCACTTCGTCGCCGGCCGCTTCCAGCAGGGCGTCTGCCGCCCTCGGATCGGCCATGCGCCCCAAGACCGAGATCACGGCCTGGCGGATGCCTTCGTCGGGATGATCCAACTGTTCGACGAGCATGCTGAGCCCGTCGCGGCCGACGTGGCAGAGGACTTCCGCGGCCGCAGCCCGAGTGGGGCGATCCTGCAGCAGTCGGATCAGCAGCCGCATGCTGACCTCCCGCAGACGGGCCCACGGGCCCGTGACGATCCAGCCCGCGGCTCGCGTCAGGCCGGCGGGCCATTTGTCGGGCGATTGCGACCAGGCTTCCAGAGCTTGCTGAACCTGGTCCTCGGTCACCGACGCAAGGGCGAGGGCGCGGGCTTCGTCGCCAAAGCCCGCTAGAATGCACAGACCCAGCACTGGGTCGCCCGAGCCTCCAATCCAGCCCGCCAGGGGCTCCAGGGCTCGCCGATCGCCGATCAGCCCGAGGGCGACCGCGGCTGCCTCGGCCAACAATTCGTCGTGCAGGTGTTGGATCAGCAGGGGCACGGCCCTTTCATCGCCGATCCGGCCCAGGGCCTCGATCGCGGGAAAAACCGTAAAGAAGTCGTCGCTGCCGGCCAGGTCCAGCAGGTCCGGAACCGCCTCACGAGCTCCCAGAATCCCCAGCGACTCGATGGCATTGGACCGCACGTTTGGCCCCTCGTCTCGGAGCGCGCGCCGCAAGGCCTCCACCGCGTCGGTCGAGCCGGTGCGGCCGAGCGCCAGCGCCGCATAAGACCGGACCTCAGGTTGCGAGTCGGCCATGAGGGTCTGCAACCCGCGCGTGCCCAGGGCGCTGCGACTTAGGAGTTGCAAGGCCGCGTTTAATTTTCCCAGGTCCCGGTGAGATTGCCGAGCCATGTCGACGAGGCGGTCAACCATCGCCGCGGAGGGCCGCAGAGACAGGCTCTCGACGGCGTGCATGCGGTCGCGCCAGTCTCGAGCCCCCAGTCCTTCCCAGAGTTCCAACTCAGCCCTCCTTGGTCAGCGTATCCAGGACATTCCCCAGGGCTGCCGTCTGTTCGTGGTTATGCCTCGCGATGGCCGCGATCTGTTTGACGACGTTGGCCGTGGCGGTGTGCATGTCGTTGCTGGCCCGCCGCTGTTCCACCATGGCCTTGCTGACCTGCTGCGCCTGGCGCCGCATGGCGGCGATCGCCATCGACATCTGCTCGGTGGCTCGGGACTGCTGCTGGGTCGCGGTCGCCACGTGCTCCGTGCTGGACACGACCTTGTTCGACTCGCCCACCACCTGTTCGGTCGAGGATCGGATCTGCTGTAAGACCCGATTGACGTTGAGCACGTTCTTGCGGATGGACTCGGTCGTCGACGCCACCTCGCTCATGGCCCGGGCCTGCTCGCGGGTCGCCCGGGTCACTTGCTGAGACAGCTTCTGGACCGCGGCGGTGGCTTGCGTGATCTCTCGGGCACTCCGGCCTTGCTCGGTCATGGCCTTGGCGACCTCCGTGGTGGCCCGCTTGAGGCTGACCACCGAGGTGACGATAGTCTTGGCTGACGAAGTCTGTTCACTGGTCGCCCGCGAGATCTGCCGCGCCTGGTCGGCCGCCACTCTAGTCGAGGTCAAGGCAGAGGCACTGGCCGTCAACTGCTCGCCGGTGGCCTGGGAGATCTGTTCGGCGAAGCTCACGTTCTCTTGAACGCCCCCGACGATTTTGCGGAGTCCCTCGCCAGCCTCGTCGGCCAGTCGTACCCCCTCCTCCGCAGTCCGCACGCTCTCGCTGCTGACCCGCACCGCCTCCTGGGCACTGACCTGCAAAGCCCGCACGATTCCGGCGATGTCGTTGGATGCCTTGGCGGCCCGGTCGGCCAGGTTGCGTATCTCCTCAGCCACCACGCCGAAGGCCCGCCCGGCGTCGCCGGCTCGAGCCGCCTCGATGGAGGCATTGAGCGACAGCAGGTTGGTCCGCTCGGCGATGAGTTTCATGGTATCGACGATCGAGCCGATGTCAGCGGCTCGCTGATCGACTTCCTTCATGGTGTGCGCCGACTGCACGATGCTGTCGCGCATGCGATTCAACCCGTCGATCGATTTGCGCACGACCTGCCCGCCGCTTTCCGCATCCCGCGCCGTTCGCCGGGAGAGTTCGTCGCTCTGTCGCGCCAGCGCGGTGACCGCCCGCACCGATCGGTCCAACTGCTCCACCGTGGTGGCCCCCGCGCTGGCGGCCTCTGCAATCTGGCTGGCATTCTGGCCCACCGATCCGATGGAGGCGGCAATCTCCTCGATGGACACCGACACGTCTCCGACCTGCTGCGAGATGGCCTCCACAGACCTCCCGACCTCTTCAATGGAGGCGGTGGTCTCGTTGATGGCCGACGCCGTCTCTTCCGCGCTGGTCGCCAGGGCTTCGGCATTGCCCACCACGCCCTGGATG
>DASYBA010000354.1:0-2418 GCA_036501005.1 Candidatus Xenobia bacterium
TCCCCGTTGCATCTGACTTTCTTCACTATCGCCTCCAGCAAAGCTATGCTGCAAGCGCAGTTCCGGATCTCCCCGGCATTTCCTCCGGGGCTGAGTTATGTCCTGTCATGGTTTTAGGGCGTTTTGCTGGAGGGGCCTTGCGCAGGCCGAAAAGATCCCGCCCGGCCCCCATGGGACGTGCCTGCGGGTCGACCAGGAAGTGAGTTCGATAGCCAGGATGGGCAGCCCGAAAGCGAGTCGGAACGAGGGTCTCGATGGAGGCGCCCATCAACTCCTGGCGCTGATATCCGAACAGACGCTCGGTCTGGCGGTTGACCAGGACGATGCGCCCTTCGGCATCGGCCATCACCATGGCGTTGGGTGCCGACTCTACGGCCACCTTGAACTGCTCGGCGGCACGCTGGCGCTCGCTGATATCCGCAATGACCGCCAGGACGCACAGGCCGTCTTCGGTCTGGATAGGATTGAGGCCGATTTCAATCGGCACCTCGGAACCGTCCTGGCGTTTGCCAAAGAGCTCCCGGCCGGCCCCCATCAGGCGGGAGGCCGGTTGGCCGACGAAAGCCTGCCGGTAGCCCGCATGAGGGGTCTGAAAACGGTCGGGAACAAGCATTTCGACGGGCTGGCCCAAGAGGGCGGAGCGAGGGTAACCGAACAGCCGTTCGGTCTGGGTATTGACCAGCACGATGCGCCCTTCTGCGTCGATCATCACAATGGCGGTCGGCGCTAGCTCCACCACGGCTCGATAGCGGTCACTCATCACATCCCCAACCCTCGCTGCCGGCCTCTACGGTAGAGAATAGGATCATTCCTGTTTGCAGAAAGTTTATGCCACCGGCCTGGCGAGCGGCAGAACCGGGAGCTAGATCTGGAGCGGGAGGCCGAGGAGTCGATAGACGGTGGCCGGGTCCATGCCTTTCTGGATCATGCGGGCGGCGGCGTCATGCAAGGTCTGGGGTCCGCCAGGTAGATCATGGCCTGGGGGGATGATCCGTGTTGTCCATGGGCACTCCGTCGTCGACGGGCAGGTTCCTCCCGGTGATCTCGTGGGCTGGCTTTCTTGGTATGCTCATGGTGGAATATTGTTCGGTTCCTCAGGGTTTACTTCCCGAGCGACGGTGGTGTGACGCTCGTTTGATGGCGAGGGGGTAGACTGAGCTCATGATGAGCAGCAGTGTGATCCGAGGCTTGAGCCTGGCGGCCGGCATGGCCGCCGCCCTTCCCGCCCTGGCAGCGGCTCCGCCGCCGCACCCGGTCGATACCGTCACCGTCGAGAATAACGCCTTGCCCCAGGTGCCCACCCGCATGTTCCACATGGGTAAGAGCGTGTGGCAGGCGCACGCCCAGTGGGCGGTGTTCTCCGACGATGCCCCCGCGACCGTGACCCGTACCCCCCAGCAGATCAGTATTGAAGCCGAAGGCAAGCACCTTACCATCGCCCCGGCGAAGTCGGGCCTGGTGGCTGTACATTTCGATACCAGCAGCCGGTCCGAGACGCACCCGGCCCGCCTGCAGGCCATCCCAGGCGGATTGGAGGTGCACTCGGTCGATGGCAGCATGGACCTGGCGCTTCACCAGCTTCCGGGTGGGCGCCTGGAGATTGACGCGACGGGCCTGGTGCCCGGCACCGCCCACCTTTTCCTGACGCCCTCAGCGTAGGGCCAGGTCACGCCCAGGAAGGTGGACGCCAGGGCCGTCAGGCTCGCGGCCACCGGGCGCCAGCCCCCGGAGGCCGTGCCCAGCCAGAATCATGGAACAAGAAAGCCTTAACGGCGGGTAAACCCGAGGTTAAGGCTTTTCAGGCAGCGGGGATCAGAATGGGGAGTCGCCGCTGCCTTCGGTCGGCTTGTCGAGACCCTGGGCCATGTTGGCCTTGGCCTGGGCCAGCATGGCCTTCAGCAAAGGCAGGGTCGAGTACTTGCCGTCAGGCGAGGTATAGTTGTCGACGACAGCGTCGATCTCGTGGTTGGTCAGGCGATGCGTGGTCGTGCCGTTCCAGGTGGAATCGTATGGTTTGACCAGCCCGGCATTGGTGGCGTTGGCGCTGCCGATGGTCGCCCCGATAATCTGGTTGCCCTTCAGATAGACGGCTTCCTTGCGATGCAGCTTGCCGTTGTCGGGAATGTTGCCCCACTTCGTATCGACATGCCGATCCGCCATATAGGTGAAGTTCTTGGAATCATATTTGCTCTCGCCACTATCGCACAGGGCGTGCGCCTGGGGTCCCATGCGGAGCAGCTCTCGTGAGATGTCGCGCTGGGTGAGGACGAATTGCTGCATCCAGACGCTGTCCGACTTCTTCAGGTAGCCCAGCATGGCGTCCAGAATGCCGGTCGATTGGGGTGACGTCTCCACCCAGTGCACGGGTGAATCGGCGGGCACTTCAGGGGCGTCCACCTGCACCTCGTGGCCCCGAGA
>DASYBA010000355.1:0-3539 GCA_036501005.1 Candidatus Xenobia bacterium
GCAACCAGGGGCTGGCCGCCACCATTCGAACTGGCCTCACGGCCGCCCTCCAACACTGTGAGGGTCAGCCCGACGCCGTCATCGTCACCATGGACGCCGACGACACGCACCCGCCGGAGATCATCGAGACCATGCTGAAACGCATGCGGGACGGGGCCGACATGGTCATTGCCTCACGCTACGCCGAAGGCGGGGAGGTGTTCGGGCTGTCGCAACTGCGCAAGGTCTTGAGCGGGGTGGCCAGCATCGTTTTTCGCATGTTAGCGCCCATGCCCGGAGTGCGGGACTATACCTGTGGCTACCGGGCCTATCGGGCCGGCATGCTGCAGCAGGTGTGGGCCCGGTCCAGCCAGGACCTCGACGCGGACTCAGGATTCGCCTGCCAGGTGCAGCTTCTGCTGAACTGTAGCCGACTCCGCCCCCGCATTGAAGAAGTGCCCCTCACCCTCCGCTACGATCGCAAGGCCGGCGCCAGCAAGATGCGCATCCTCCGCACCATCCGCCTGACGCTGAAAGTGCTCATCCGCCACCTGCTGGGGTGAGCTCTCGCCGCGTTGTGTCGACCTGGGCCTGGTAGGGCAGCTCGTATCGCTTGACGGCGTCCTGCGCCTTCTCCACCATCTGGCGGGCCGAGTCCAAATGACCCGTGGCCGCCTCGGCCTGGGCCAGGTCCAGGGTCGAGACCACGTCGACGGGATACTGCTCTACCACCGACTGGAGAAGCTGCAGAGTCTCTGGTGGCGGCGCCGCCGGGCGGTGCCAGAGCTGGAGAGCCAGCGCGTGCCGGGCTTCGGGAAAGTCCGGCACGAGGGCCAGGCAGGCCCGCAGTCCGGGGACGGGATCGGGGCTCCTCACGGCAACGTAAAAGTCTTGAAAAGCAGGGACGAACTTCGCGGGGTCGACCTTCACCCGGAACAGTTCGTCATAGCGGGAGGCGTGCACTGAGGTCAAGAGAGAGCTGCACTCGTACCACAAGTCGAGGCGAGGGGGCACGTCGAACGAGGCGGCGCCGGTCACCGAACGAACCAGGTCCGAGTGGCGTTCCACCAGGACATAGGGCGCGTGGTCGTGACAGGCTTCGACCAGGAGCTGGGATGGAAACTGGATGCTGCGGCCCGGCACGGCAAAGGGACGGCCGGCCAGCATGAGCGTCCGCCAGCCGCTCATGTCTTCCACCAGGTCGTGGGGCCCCAGGTGGTCGCGCATCCAGTCATACGTCTCGAACCGATCCCGGCTCAGGGCAGCGACGTTGTGCGACTCCTGGACGGTGCGGGCCACCCCGCTCGACCCGAACCCGAGCATGAGCGCCAGGAAAGCGGCCGGCGGGACAGGACGCAACGCTTCCGCCATGACCAGCAGCATCATGGGCCAGGCCGGCAGCAGGTAGCGAGGGCTGAAGTAGGGCCACACCACGTAGTGGGCCAGATACAGGGGCAGGTAGACGGTTTCAAGTTGGAGGCCCACCCGCCGCCACTGGATAGCCACACTCACGACCACCAGCAACAACGCGGCCGCGCCGGCCCACCACGACCCCGTGCCCAGACCGACCAGCTCGTCTCCGATCTGGGCGGGACAGATGGCCCACCAGGCGCTGAACTGCCCCGCCGTCGCCTCGCCATGCATAGTGAGATAACCCAGCCAGTAAGGCAGGAAGGGCAACGTGCCCAGGGCGAGGCCGGCGGTACAGGCGAGGAGGGCGCGCCAGTGACGATGGAGCCCCAGGAGCAAGATGGCAGAACCAAACAACAGAGCACCGGCCGGACGAGTGGAGGTCAGCCATGCGGTGCCCAGCCCCATGAGCAGACCCGCCTTCCATCCGCCGGGCGTATCGACTCGAGGCCATAAGGCCCAGAGGGCCATGAGGAGCAGGGCAAAAAACGGATCCGATAGCAAGGACGAGCCGTGAATCATGGTGCCGCGGGTAAAGAAGAAGGCAGCGCCCAGCAGAATGGCGCCGGCCGGGCCCAGTCTAGGCCAGGCGACCTTGGCGGCCAGGACGGCGGCGGTCAGCATGCAGGCGACGCTCACCCAGCGGAGCGCCAGCAGACTGCCAGGCAACACCAGGACGAACGGGACCAGGAAGAAGCTGTAGCCGGGCAGGAAGGGGAAAGGGCCGCCCCGGGCGTCCGACACGACGTGGTAGAGGTGGCCGCTTTGCACCACGGCCCGCGCCAGCGAGACATACGCCGCATCGTCGTTCCAGATGCCGGCCGGGGCGACAGCCATGGTCTGGTAGGACAGGATGGCGCCCGCGGCCACCAGGGCGAGGGCCAGCAGCACATAGGGCCAGGCTCGGCGCTCGACGGTCATCTCGCGCTCGTTCGAATGAAACCGGGCCTCTCCTGTACGGAGGAGCTGAGGGGTCGGAGCCAAAGGATGACTTGAATCTTTTGTGGAGGCGGTCTGGTCGTGCAAAGGTCCCTGTCGGCAATCTTGTGTCTGGCGCTGCTGCTGGGTATGGTCAACTGGCGTCCTGCCCATGCGGTCGGGTTGGAGCCTGTCAAGGGCGCCTGGCTCAGCCCCGACTGGATCTTTCCAGGGCCGCGCAGTTACACCGAACAGGAAGTGCGCCGCATTGCCCACGATACCCTCGCCAAGGCGAAGGAGCAGGGCATCAACACCATCTTCCTGGAGACGATGCTGCGAGGCACCACCATCTGCCCGACGGTTTCGGTGGTCAACGGCCAGATGCAGCTTCCCGATCCTCGCACCGTCAGCTATAGTACCTACCCCGTCTACCGTCCGCTGGCCTTCGACTTCCGTATCGAAAACAACGCGCCGGTCGATACCCTGCAGATCTTCATCGACGAGGGGGCGAAGCTAGGCATCCGGGTGCACGCCTGGTGCCACATGTTCTACTGGCGCATGGATAACAGCGACGTGGTGCCCACCTGGAAGGAAGGCCGTTCCGCGTGGGACGACCTGTTGGTGAGCTGGCTGCGAGACACGCGGGATCAGTTGGCCCAGAAGGGCGATCCGTTGGCCCAGGTTCTCGACGACACCATGAAGATGGTCCAGGCAGGCTACGACGGCACGGCTTTCGAGAAGATCCTGGACGTGGCCAAGATTCCGCATCAGCACAACCCGCTGGGGTCGCTCATCCGCACGGTGATGGCGGCCGGCGGCCAGCAGCCTCCATTCTTGCTCATCACCTCTCCCGAGGATCCGTTTCCGCAACCGAAACACAAGGTGTTGCGGGCCGTCTTTGTCGATCCCGCCAACTCCCGGGTACAGAACCGCATCATCGGCATGGTCGCCAACATCGTGCAGTCGCATCCGGGCCTCGCGGGCGTGCAGTTGGACCACGTGCGGTACCCCACCGGGCCGGTCGGAACGCCGCCCGAGCTGGGTCTTCTCGGCTTGGGCGTCAACGACAACGACTACTTTGATGAGAACAACCCCATCCTCAACGAGCGCTACCAGAAAACGGTCGCCTTGCTGGAGCAGCGCCGTCAGACCCTGCAAGACTTTGTCAATCGGTTGCGGCGCTATATGGGCGGCCGAGTGCAGTTGAGCGCCGCCATCCTGCCGGAGTACCA
>DASYBA010000356.1:0-11742 GCA_036501005.1 Candidatus Xenobia bacterium
GGTTGCCGGTACCTCTGCTCCTGGTCTTCCTCCTCTCCGCTCTCGCCATGCGAAGCCGCTCTCCCCAGGCTGCATCGCCCCCCGCCCCGGTGCGGGTCGAAACGGTCCAGGCCCAGCTTCACACCGGGCGGCCCGTGCAACACATCAGCGGTCAGGCGGAGGCGTGGCGGAGCGCGACGGTGTCCAGCGAGGTGGCGGGGCGGGTCCTGGAGCGCCTCATTCAGCAGGGCGACCGGGTTCGAAAGGGCGACATCGTCCTCCGTATCGATCCAGCGACAGCCCAGGCCGAGGTCGACCAGGCCGCGGCGGCCTCCGCCCGGGCTTGGGCCGGGTGGCGCCAGGCCCAGACCGAGTATCACCGCACCGCGGTCGAGAGCGAGGCGGCCCGCCAGCAGGCCCAGGCGCAACTGGTCCAGGCGCAGGCTGCTGACGATCGGGTGCGGCACGGCTCACGTCCCCAGGAGCTGGAGACGGCCCGCGCCGCGCGGGTCCAGGCCGAGGCCGACGCCGCGCTGGCCCGGCGGGACGCCAGTCGCTACCAGACGCTCCTCGACCAGGGCGCCGTATCGAACCAGATGTGGGACCAGGCGGATACCCGGCGGCGCACCGCGGATGCCCGCGTCAAGCAGGCGCAGGAGGCCCTGTCCCTGGCCCAGGCGGGGGCCCGCACGGAGGATCGGGAGAGCGCCGGCGCCCAGGTCAGAAACGCGCGGGCCGGCTTGACCCTGGCCAGCACCGGGCCCCTGCGGCTAGCCAGCCTGGAGCAGGAGATGGCCGGCTTGCGGGCCCAGGCCGAACAGGCCGACGCCGCCTGTCGACAAGCGCGCCTGGCGTTATCCCACCACCAGGTGGAGGCTCCCTTTGATGGTCGCATCCTGGCCGTGCCGATCGAAACCGGAGAGCTGGTCTCGCCCGGCACGCCGCTCCTCCGAGTGGGCGAGACCCGCCGCATCAAAGCCACTTTCTCCGTGCCCGAGTCCGTCCTCGGCTGGTTGCACGTGGGTCAGCTCGTGACCATGGGCCCCTGGCGCGGCCGTATTCGAACCCTCGGCTTGCAGGCCGATCTGCGCACGCGGACCTTTCCAATAGAAGTCCTGATCGACAACCCAGCCGAGCACGTCCTGCCCGGCATGGTCTTGCGGCTGGACCTCTCCGAACCGCCCCGGCAGGTCTTGACCCTGCCGGTGGGTGCCGTGGGCACGGATGGCAACCGACCCTACGTCTACGTCGTAGGCCGGGGACGGGCGGAGCGACGCACCGTGCGCCTGGGCTCGCTCTCCGGCTGCGAGGTCGAGATCGTCGACGGCCTGGCGGCAGGCGAAACTGTCGCCACCAACCCCCAGCGCCTGTCCGACGGGCTTCCGGTAGACGCACCATGACCCTTACACAGTTTGCCTTTCGATATCGACCCGTCACCTGGCTGATCATCGGGTCCATCCTGGCCCTGGGCTTGATCGCCATGGTCCGCCTGCCCCGCCGGGAGGATCCGCAGCTATCGGCTCGCTGGATCCGGGTGATGGCGATCTATCCGGGCGCCAACGCGACGCAGGTCGAACAGCTCGTGGCGGAGCGGCTCGAGCGGGGACTCCTGGAGGTCGACTCCGTCAAATCCGTCCAGACGACGTCCCGCGACGGGCAGGCCGTGGTGGAGGTCGAGGCCTCGGACTATTGTCACGACCTGGACCGTTTTCGACAGGATGTCCGACATCGCGTCGAGGACACCCGGGCCGAGCTGCCCGCGGGCGTGCTGTCCCTGGCTGTCAACGATCGCTTTTCCGATACGGCTGCCATGGTGGTCGGCGTGTGGTGGAATGGCGCCAGCGATGCGGAAAGAGAAGGTCTGGCCAAGCGAGTCCGGGATCGGATCAGGGCCATTCCGGAGGCCGACGAGGTGACCCTCCTGGGCAATCCCCAGCGCCAAATCGAGGTGGCGCTGTCGGCCCAGCGCATGGCGCAACTGGCCGTGACGCCCTCCATGGTAGCCGATGCGATATCCTCCCGCAACGTCCTGCCCCAGACGGGGGGCAGCATGGCGGCCGGCGACGTCCGCCTGTCGATACAACCCGGCGCCGAACTGGCCGGCGAAGCTGGTCTTGCAGACCTCCTGGTCGCCGCTCCCAGCGTCTACTTGCGCGACATCGCCGAAGTCCACCGGGTGTCGCAGGATCCACCGTCGTTCGAAATCCGGGTGGACGGCCACCGGGCGATTGGCATCAGCACCACGCTCCGCCAGGGGCGGACCATCTCCGTCCTGGGTCGACGCGTGCGCGAGGCCATCGACGCCGTGACTCTGCCGCCGGGCGCCGGTATCGAAATCGTCAACGACCTGCCCACCTCGGTGGAGGGCCGCATGGGTGAATTCAACAGCAACCTGGCGTCGGGCGTGGGGTTGATCCTGGCCGTCATGCTGGCCTTCATGGGGGTGCGAGCCGCTACCATCGTCGGGGCGCTCCTCCCCTTGACCATCCTCGGCACGTTTGCCGGGATGTTCATGCTCGGTCGAGACCTTCAGCAGATCTCCATCACCGCGTTGATCATCGCATTAGGCCTGGTGGTCGACAACTCCGTCGTGGTGGTGGACAATATCGAACGATGGATGGCGAAAGGCGTGCCGGGCGAGCCAGCGGCCATCGGCGCGACGGACGAGGTGCGGGTTCCCCTGCTCACCTCCAACCTGACCACGGTGGCGTCGTTTGCCCCGCTCATCCTGCTGTCGGGCGGCGTCGGGGAGTTCATCGAAGATCTGGGCATCGTCACGACGGTGGCGACCCTGGTGTCCCTCCTTTTCAATATGACCGTAACGCCCATGTTGGCGGCCCGGTGGCTCCGCCCGGCCGATAGAGACACTTGTTCGCTTCGCTTCACAGTGCTATGCACGCTCCGCCAGGTGGACCGCCTGCGAGATGCCTTGGGACGCATCGCCGCGGCCGGTCTTGCCCGGCCCGGCCGCACCGTGGCCATGGGCCTGGTGGGCTTCACGGTGGCCGTCCTGGTCCTCCCCCACCTGGGCACGCAGTTCTTTCCCTCCGCGGTGAGGACCCAGTTCACCATCGACGTCTGGCTGCCCGAAGGTCGGGACATCGCGGCGACGCTGGCCACCACGACGCAAGTCGAGCACATGCTGCTGGGGCGACCCGGCGTCCGCTCGGTCGTCAGCTATATCGGACAGGGCGGCCCGCGGTTCTACTACAACATCAACCCGGAGGCGCCCGCTGCCAACTACGCCCAGTTGGTGGTCAATACGGTATCGGTCGATGACACCCGCCGCCTGGTCAACACGATGCAAGTCGCTTTCGACCAGGAGATCCCGCAGGCTCGGGTGGTGGCCCGTACCCTGGAACAGGGGCCGCCGGTGGGCGCACCCGTTGCCATTCGACTGGCGGGGGAAGATCTGTCTCAACTGCGCAGCGCGGGCGAGCAGATACGCACCATGCTGGCGGCCATGCCCGGCACCGTCTCGCCCTGGCAGAACTTCGGAGAACGGCCGTTGGGGTTGCGAGTGACGCCGGATCGCGACCAGGAAGCCCTGGTCGGCCTCACCGACGCGGACGTCGCCCAGTCGACCCGCATGGCGTGGTCGGGAACCACCGTATCGCTCTGGCGGGAGGACGACGAGGAGCTGCCCATCGTCATGCGGCTTGACCCCCGAGAGCGCACCGGGGCTGGCGACCTGGCCGACTTGCCGGTGCCCACCCGGCTGGGCACCGTCGTGCCCCTCCGACAGATTGCCGGGCTGGAACTGGTGCCGCAGGAGGGCCGCATCGTGCGGCGCAACCACGTCCGCACCCTGACCGTGTATGCCTTTACCCGGGGCCGACTGGCGTCGGACGTGGTGGCCGAGGTCCAGCGGCACCTGCAAGGCCATCCTCTATCCGCTGGCATCTCGGTCAGTTTTGGGGGGGAACAGGAAGAAGTCGATCGCACGTTCACCGAGATGCTGCTGATCTTCGGCTTGACGGTGGTGGCCAATCTGGTCATCGTGGCCTGGGAATTCAACGAGTGGGCCGCCGCCTTGACCATTCTCGCGGCGGTTCCCCTGAGTCTGACCGGGTCTGTGGCAGGGCTGGCCCTGGCGGGCCTGCCCTTTGGGTTCATGGCCTTCCTGGGCTGCACGTCGCTGGGCGGCCTGGTGACCAACCACGCCATCGTGTTGTTTGAATATGCGTCGCAGGAGCAGCGCGGCGGCCTGAGTCTGGACGACGCCCTGCTGGCCGCAGGTCGCAAGCGGCTTCGGCCGATCCTTCTCACGGTGCTGCTGTCGATTGGTGGGCTCTTGCCGCAAGCGCTGAATGGGGGCTCCCTGTGGCCGCCCATGGCGTGGTCCATGATCTCTGGACTGCTGATGGCCTTGCTCCTCACGCTCGTCCTGGTGCCGTCGGTCTACAAGGTATTGCGCCGGTGTGATAGAATCACTCGTCAGTCATGACGACTACTAAACTGATGACCTTCTTTGACAGGAAAACCCGTAATCAATTTGAGTTCATTTGACGCTTTCAAACTATACCCCGCCACCATGCGGGCGCTCCGCAACCTGGACATTCACGAGCCTACCCCCATTCAGTCGCAGGCCATTCCTGCGCTGCTAGACGGCCACGACGTCATCGGCCAGGCCCGCACCGGCTCGGGCAAGACGTTGGCCTACGCCATACCGCTGGTCGAAGCGGTCGATCCGGACTTGCGTTCCGTGCAGGGCCTGGTCCTGACACCGACCCGAGAACTGGCCATGCAGGTGGAGGGGGTTTTGGACGCCCTCGGGTCCACCTGTTCGATACGCACGGTCCTGGTCGTCGGAGGCCGTTCGCAAGGCAACCAGGAAGCCGCTCTTCGCCAGGGCGCCCAGATCGTGATCGGAGCGCCCGGGCGAGTCCTGGCCCTGCTTCGCAACCGGGCCTTGAAGACCGACGACATTCGCTTTCTCGTCCTCGACGAGGCCGACGAGATGCTGGATCAGGGGTTCGCCCCTGACGTGGAGCGCATCATCGGCATGCTCCCGCTGCGGCGCCAGACGGCCCTCTTCTCCGCCACCGTGCCAGAATGGGTGGAGAAAATGGCGCTCCGCCACATGCACCAGCCTCAAGTGATCCAGGTCGACAAGGCCCCCGAAGATACCCCTGACATTCTGCACGAAGCCTGCATGATTCCGCAGGCAGCCCGCTACGACGTGCTGTGCGGCATTCTCGATCAGCGAGGCCCCGGCGCCGTCATGGTGTTCGCCCGGACCAAGGAGGGGGTCAAGAAGCTGGGACGGCTTCTCGAGGCCACCGGCTATCCAGCCGCCACCATGCAGGGCGACCTCAACCAGAAAGAACGCGACGCGGTGATGAAAGAGTTCCGCAGCGGTCGCGCCCAGATTCTCGTGGCCACCAACATTGCGGCTCGGGGCCTGGACTTCAGCGACGTGGAACTGGTCATCAACTACGAGCTGCCCGACTCTGCCGAGATGCTGACCCATCGAGTCGGGCGCACCGGCCGCATGGGCCGATCGGGCCGGGCGGTGACCCTGTTGACGCTGCACGACTTCGATCGGCTGCGCGACTTCGAGCGGGAACTGGGCCGGGACGTCACTCGGGTGGCGCTGGGCTCGCTCGTCCCCGGCCTGGACGTGAAGCTCAACCTGCCCACGCTGTTCACCCAGCCGCACAAACCGCCCGTGCGCTTTGCCAAAGGCGTGCGCCGCCGACGCTAACGGGCCTTCGCGGCTCGTTTCTCCAGGGCCAGGTCGTTGACGATGGTGACGCCGGCGCCGACCGTATCCTTGGCCAGTTGGCCCGCCACCGTCTTCTGGTTTTCGGTGAGGACGCTGCCCTTCAGGATGACCCGATGCGGCTCGCTGGTCACGTGGATGGTGGCGCCGCTCAGGGCCTTGCTGGCCGCCAGGGCCGTCTTGACTCGCAGGGTCTGGGTGCCCTCCGCCAGGTCCTGGCTGGCGCGTTGGCCGACCTGACGAGTCTCGCTTTTGACGCTCTGGGTGGTCTGATCGGCCTTCTGTCTGGTGGTGCCGGAACAGCCGGCCAGGAGTCCGACGACAGCCAGACCTACCAGGGATTGGGCGTATCGCATGAAGCGACCTCCTTTTGCTCAAAGCCTACCGCCAGAACGGCCCTTTCAAACTGCCAGATGACTTCGGTTGGAGCCCGCACCGATCGGGTATAAGGGACAAGGTATGAATCTGTTGAATGTCAAGCCGATGCCAGAAATCGCCGCAGAAACGGGCATTGAACCCGCCCCTATTCTCCTGGTCGATGATCGGCCCGAGAACCTGCTGGCCATGGAAGCCATTCTCGAGCCTCTACGCCAGAATATCGTGAAGGCGAGTTCCGGCACCGAGGCCCTGAAGGCCCTCTTGCAACAGGACTTTGCCGCCGTGTTGCTCGACGTCCAGATGCCCGGCATGGACGGTTTCGAACTGGCCACGCTCTTGCGCCAGCGGCCCCGCAGCCAGCACATCCCCATTATTTTCGTGACGGCCATCCACAATAGCGAACCGTACATCAGCAAGGGGTACCAGGTGGGCGCCGTCGACTACCTGTTCAAACCGTTCTCGCCCGACATCCTGATAGCCAAGGTCCGCGTCTTTGTCGAGCTGTTCCAGATGCAGGCGCGGCTGCGGGCGATCGAGCGACGGGAGTATGAGGCCCGCCTGGAGCAGACCCGGCGCCAGCACGAGGCGCAGCTCCTCAAGCAGATCCTGCGGGAGCTCGAGTTTGCCCGTAACATCCAGCGGAGCATCCTGCCGACCACGTTTTCCATGTCGGGCACCCGGGTCTATGCCGACATCCGCGCCGCCCGAGAGGTCGGTGGGGACTTCTACGACGTCATCTCGTCGGTGTCGGGCGATCCCACGGTGAGCTGCATTATCGGTGACGTGATGGGCAAGGGCATGCCGGCCGCCATGACCATGGTGCTGGCCCTCACCGTGCTGCGAGAATTGCACCGCATCCATCCGGCCCCCATGGAGCTGTTCGCGGCGGCCAACAACCGCATTTTCCACCAATTGCACCAGGCCGACGTGGCCAACAACGTATCGGCTGCCATGGTCTCGCTCAACATGCGCACCATGGAAGCCCGCTATTGCAAGGCCGGCCACGAAGACGTGTTGCGCTGGTCGTCGTCTCGCCAGGCGGTCGAAACCCTCCAGGCGGTGGGTTTTTTCCTCGGCACGTTCGAAGAGGGGCAGTACGACGAGTTCGTGTTCACGGTGGAGAAGGGCGACAAGATCGTCCTGTATACCGACGGCATCACGGAAGCCCGTAATCTGGCGGGAGACCTGTTCGGCGTGGAGCGCTTGAAGGCGCTCATCCAGGGTCACGGGAACGAATCGGCCGACGACATCGGCAACCTTATCACGCAAGAGGTCTCGGCCTTTCAGAGCGGAAGAGAGCAGGCAGACGATATCGCACTGGTGATTGTCGAAATCTTGTAAATGCCTGATCCGAACCCCCTGCTCCGGCTCCTGCAGGGTCGGGCCGTGGTTCGACCCGACCTGTCCGTGCATTTGTCGGCTCGCGATGGGGAGAGCCTGCACGACAAGATGCGGCAGGCCTACTGGTGGATCACCAACAACGCCATCATCTGCCCCTACTACGACATCCAGTACGGGGCCAGGAGCACGCTGTCGAACAGTGCGGGCGACACGGTGGTGCTGCCCGACGCCATGAGCTACAGTTCGTTTGTGCTGATTCCCCTGTTGACGCTCTTCACGTGCCGGCGGGCCTTGCTGGTCGGCGGTCCGGGGCGGGGCAAGACCACCTCGGCCGTGCTGATGGCGCTCTTGTCCGGCATGTCCCAAGACGAGGTCCGACGGTCCATTTTGCGGGGGCATCCCCAGTTGACGGTGTCGGAGATGCTGGGATCGCCCCTTCCGTCTGACATGATGCGTGCCGAAGAGCTCTCCGACATCCGCGTGTTCTGGCGGCAATGGATCGGCAAGCGGGTCAAAATCATCGACGAGTACAATCGCATTCCGACCCGCACCCAGTCGGCGTTGCTGTCGCTCCTGGCCGAGGGCTACGCGGAGATGCTGGATCAGTACGTCTACGCCGGCCATTCGAGCTGGTTTTTGACGGCCAACGACGACTCGGGGGGCGGCACCTTCCACGTCATCGAGGCCTTGAAGGACAGAATCGACGTGGTGGTGCGAGCCATCCCGTTCAATAGCGGGTTCATCGGGGCGCTGGTGCAACGGCTGGAGTCAGATAGCCAACCGGAGAACCTCATTCCAACCGACATCGTCTTCACGGCGGAAGAGCTGGAGACCATCTATCGCGACATCCTGGCCGTCGCCGTGCCCGAAGCCGTGTTGGAGCGGCTGGGCTTCTTTCTGGGCCAGTTGGACTTTTGTCGGATGGCGTCACCCCAGTTCGAGTTCAAGAACAAGGATTCGCTCAAGCTGGCCGGCCAGACCGTGGCTGCCGTCTGTACCGAGCAGTGCCCGCTGGACAAGCGGGTGCACCTCTGCACGCAAACCGAGAATGGCGTATCGGCCCGGAGCTGGCAGACGTGCCTTCACTTCGCCAAGGCCCTGGCGTATTTTCGGGGGCACCAAGAGGTGGCGCAGGAGGACGTCCGGCAGATCATCCCGTGGGTCTTGCACGACAAGCTCATTCCCAACGCCCGCAGCGCCTTCTTCGAAGATGAGGCGGCGCTGTTGTACGATCGGGTGGCTTGGATTCGACACATGCTCGACATGGCCATGGATGCCTTCGAACGCCATGAGCCGGTGCGCCGGCAGGTGCTTGAAGTGCGCCAGCAACTGGACGCCGGCTTGCAGGGGATCGATTTGCGTACGACCGAGCAGAGATTACAGGCGGTGATGACGTTGATGGAGCGCATCATGAGGGAAAACGAGCTGTCCGGGCCCGTCTACGAGGCATTGATCCAGTTGAAGTCGGTCTACAGCCGCTACCAGAACTACGCCCAATGGTTGACCCAGCACTCGCCGAGCTAGGGCGTCGTCGATACCCTCGGTGGGACGCGGCGCTGTGGGATCAGATGGTGGAACTGTCCCGCCGGATGGGAAGCGAGGTGGTTCGGAGCTACCTGGATCTCGCCATGGCGGCTATCGGTCGAGGGTATCTGTTCCCGGCCAGCGCTGGAATGAATCCGTGCACATGGCTGTGGACCCGGGCGCTCCCTGAGACCTTGCCACGGCTGTCGGCCGAAGCGGCCGCCAAGACCCTGGCGCGGGCCTGGAACCTGGCGGAAAACCTGGAGTCGGGCCCCCCCTGGCTGCGGCAGATTTCTCTGCTCGTCATGCAAGGGTGGGGGAACATGGAAGACCTGGAAGGGCTCCTGGGCGAGGTTCGCCGGGTGGTGTTCGACCCGCCGGAGCCTGGGACGACACGAGTGCACCTGGCAGGGCATGTCCTGCCCGGGCCGATCCACTTCATGACGCCCGCTGTCGTTTGTGTGCACGATCGCCACGCGGTGGAGACCGCCACGGCGCTGTGGGGGGGAAAGGTGCTGTGTTCCATGGCATGCCCGGAAGTGCCGTCGCTGGCAGGCACGGATGAAGAGACGTATTCGACCGCGGTGTGCGAGGGACGGTCGGCGTCGACCCTGTGGACTTCCCAGTTCGTCGTCCTGGGATGACGCCGTGGGAGGAGGCTCAGGCCGTGTGGGGCGCGCCGGTATCGCTTTCCCCTCCCGTGCATGAGGACGGGGACGAGCTGGCCTATATCCGATTGTCGGACCGCCAGGTCGTGATCAACGAAACGATGATGGCGACGCACGGCTTGTCGGACTGCCGGACCGCCGTGCTGGCCCACGAGCTGGGGCACCATCTGCGATTCCCACACACCATGGCGCTGGCAGCAGCGCTGCAGGTGTTGGAACAGCGGCTGGTGCCGGGCCGGCGACTGACCAACCTCTTCTTCGACCTGCTGGTGAACGAAGTGGTCGGGCGGCGCCATGCCGCGGAGCTGGCCCGCATCTATCGAACCTTCTCGGTGGTGGGGCCTTTGTTTACCTTCTACATGCGGGTGTATCAGGAACTGTGGAGCCTCGACATGCCGCAGACGTGCTCCATGCCGGCCGGGTGGGAGGCCCAGGCCCGCATGTTCGCCCAGACGTTTTTCGCCCTGCCGGACGTGTATGTCCAGTTCGTCTACTTCTGCAACGTCTTCGGGCGGTACGGGGGGGACGGAGGGATTCCGCTGGCCGGCGACGTGCCGGCGCCCTCGGCGGCGGAGATGGCCGGGGCGCTAGGGGGGAATGCGGCCGTGGATCGAGCCCTGCAAGAGGCGCGGCGCCGGGGGTGGGGGGTGCCGCCCGCGGTAAGCCCGTTCGCAGTGTTGGGCGGCATGGACGCTGGCTTTCGACAGGCCGTGATGGAACGGCACTATCGACATCTGGTGGAACGATACCTGTTTCGGATGCCAGGGCGGGAGAGTGTGGACGAGTCGGACGTGCCCGGGCCGACCGAGCCGTGGGAACTGGGGGACGACCCCCGGGGGATCGATTGGGCCGCTTCGGTTCTGCACAGCGGGGCGCTGGCGCCTGTCCGGGCGCTGCAGCGGGAACGTCTGGAGGAGGAGAGAGGAGTGCGTGGGGGCGTGCCGGAGGTGGAGATTTTCCTCGACGTCAGCGGGTCCATGCCGGCGCCCGATGCAGGACTGAATGCTCTGTCGTTGAGCGCCCAGATCCTGGCCACGGCCGCCGTTCGACAAGGAGGCCGAGTGCGGGCGGTCGTGTATGCAACTGAGGCCAGGGCGTCGGGTTGGATGTACGACGAGGGGGAGGCACGACGGTTTCTGCTCCAATACTCCGGTGGGGGCACTCGGTTCCCGGTGGAACTGCTGGGGGAGAGGGGCATGCGGATCGTGATATCGGACGATGCGTTCCTATGGGACATGCCGCCAGTGAAGGGGCTGGTGGTGATGCTCCTGGTGTTCGACAAGAGGGGGGCCGAGAAGCGGTTGGCGGGCGTGGATCACGTGCTGGTGACCCGGGCGGACGACATGGCGGGCGCGGCAGCCCGGCTCGCGGATCGGTTGTGGCAGCGGTGATGCCGTTGCAGCGGGTGCTGGATGAGGTGAGGCCCATGGTGTGGGCTGTGCCCCTGGACCTGGGGGTGGCCGTGGTGAACGACCTGTTTCGATTGGGAGGCGCCGAGCCCGTCCCCCGTCGGACGTGGCTGCGATGGGCCGAGCGCGGTCAGGGCTGGGCCGAGCAGGTGGCCTGGCTGGCGCACGTGATGCTGGGAACCAGCCTGCGGGCGTGGTCTATCGGACGGGTGCGGGCGGAACGGTTGCAGCAATTCTTCGATGCGATACAGCCGTTGACGGGCGAGATGCTCGCCCGCAACCGCTTTCGACAGGAAGAGTTGCTGCGCCGCTGGGCGGAGGTCTGCGACGCGAGGATCGAAGGGGAGACGGCCGAGGTCTCGGCGGCCCGTCTGGACGTGCTGGACTACCGCCAGGTGCTGGCGGCGTATGCGGCGTCGGCCCAGCAGTCCGAGGCTCCGACGGGGGTCCAGGCTGGGGTGGAGTGGCGGGAATGAGGCAGCCGCCGTCTTTTGAGCCAGGAGATGAGGCGCTGGCTGGGAACTAACCGTATGTGGATCTGGGGATCTTTGAAAACCTGGCACGGGCGCTTCACGACCATGAGGTCCAGTACATCGTGGTGGGAGGCATTGCCATGAATCTTCAAGGTATCGTGCGAGCCACCACGGATATCGACATGTTTGTAAAACCAGAGGCCGACAACGTGACTCGCCTGAAGGCGGCCATGAAGCAAGTGTGG
>DASYBA010000357.1:0-6285 GCA_036501005.1 Candidatus Xenobia bacterium
TCCTGTTCCACCTCAACAACAGCCCGGTTACGACCCGGCCGTCCGACAGCGGGAAGAAGCCAAGCTGAAGGATGCATCCAAGCAGTTCGAGCAGCAGTTCATCATGCAGCTCTTCAAGGAGATGCGGAAGGGCGAAAGCAAGAGCGAGCTGTTTGGTGAGAAGGACGACCAGAGCCAGGATACCTACAAGGAGATGCTGGATCAGGAACGAGCCAAGGCCTGGGTCGACAACGGCGGCATCGGCATGGCGCAGATGATCTACGAGCAGATGCGCACCCAGGTGCCGGACAAGCCGCCGACCCTGGATGACGACCCGCTGCCGGGCGCTGCCCAGGCGTCCGCGCAGGTCAAGCCTGACAGGAAGACGGACCCCGCAACATAGAAGGACTCATGGATGCAAGAGACCGCGGCGCTGTGGGAGCATTTCCAGGCCACCCGTGACAAGGACGCCAAGGAAGACCTGGTCCGGGCCTACTTCCCGCTGGTGCGCAACATTGCGCTGAGCATCCTCCGCAAACTTCGACAGGGCGCTGAGCTCGACGATCTCGTCTCCGACGGGAACTTCGGGCTCATGCGCGCGATAGAGGCTTTCGATCCCGCTCGGGGCTTCAAGTTCGAGACCTATGCGACCCCCGTCATCCGAGGCTCCATCTACAACGGCATGCGGGCGCTCGACTGGGTGCCGGAGCGCACCCGCACCAAGGCACGCATGCTGCAGAAGGTCATGGAGAAGATCTCCATGGGCCTGGGGCGGCCGGCCACCGAGCAAGAGATCGCCAACGAGATGAAGATGTCGGCCCAGGAGGTCTACGACCTCATCAACGACATGGGCTGCGTCTACCTGCTGTCACTCGATCAGCCGATGGGGGCCGGGGACGAGGACGATGGCACCATCATGGACGTGGTGAAGGACGGCGGGTTCTCCGATCCTTCGAAGGAGTTCGAATTCGTCGAGCAGCGCAACGTGTTGCGATCGGCGATCGATACCCTCGATCCACGCGAGCAGTTTCTCATCAAGAAGCACTACTTCGAGGGCGTGTCATTCGAAACGACGGCGGAGATGTTAGGCGTATCGAAGCAGCGAGTGTCGCAAATGCATTCGCGGGCGGTGCGCCGGTTGCGCGAGCGGTTGAACGGCATGGAGATCTCGTCGGAGGCCATGCTGGAGTTCACCGTCGACCCGGTCACCGAGATTCCACTGAGCCCGATGAAGATGATGCTGCAGCACCGCCAGGCGCCCGCCGAAGAACACCAAGACCTGCCCACCACGATGTAGAGGTTTTGCCAGCGACGTCGGGAACAACGGGGGCGATTTTCTATTTGAGGTCGTCTTAGTGTCCATTCAGCCGCCGTCATTGCCCCCCAAAGCCATCGAGCGCGAAGCCCGCAAACTCGATAAGGCAGAGAAGCTGAAGAAGGCCAGCCGCCGCGAGCAGAAGGCTGCCCGCCAGCGGTGGCTGATAAACATGCTGCTGGCCTTCGTCTTCGCCATCATGTCGGTGGGAGCGTTGTTCAGCTTCGGCCCGTCCTTCTCCGACTTCAGCGGCGACCACCCGGGCCCCACCGCTTCGGCCTCGCAGAATCCCGAACAAGCCGAGCTGGAGGCGGCCCAGAAGGCGGTCGCAGCCAGCCCCGATGCCACCAACGAGTTCGAGCTGGGCGAGGCGCTGTACAAGCAGACGAAGTGGGAGCAGGCCGCCGATGCCTACCACAAGGCGCTGGCTCTGGAGCCCAACAACGTCATGGCCATGAGCCATCTGGGCGCGGTGCTCCTCAACCAGGGCAAGGTGTCCGATGCCCTGCCCATCCTGGAGAAGGCACAGGCCACCGAAAAGGAGCAGCAGGCGCTACAAAGCTCGCCCACGCCAGCCTCCTCCGACTGTCCGGACGACGCCGTAGACGCCTCGACCACCAAGGACATCAACATTCCGGAGCGCCTTTACCAGGCCTACACCATGGAGAAGCAGCGAGACAAGGCCGTCACCGCGCTGGGCGAGGCCAAGGACATCGACCTCCTGCACACGCTGGAGTTCCTGCTCCGTCAGTCGGCCTCGACGTATGTGGAGCAGAACGACAAGGTCACCTCCCAACAAGAGCTCGACGACGCCACCACGGCTTCCGCGCACATCGCTCCCAAGTTCAAGGACGAGCTCTACCAGGAGATGGTGCTGACTGCCATCCTGGGGGCCGGCATGGACAAGACCCACCCGGAGCAGGGGCCGAGGGCCAAGGCGTGGGTCAACATGCTAGGCGAGAGCCTGCAGAAGACGGACCCCGAGATGGCCAAGAAGATCGGCGATCTCATCAAGCAGCTCAACAATCCACCCAAGGTCGCCACCAGCGGCGCTCCCCCTCCCGCATCCCAGGCGTCCGGTTCTCCGACCAAGACGACCGTGACGATGCCCCAACCGGGCAAGCCCGTCGTGATTGAAAGCACGGTCATCGACATGAGCAGCGAGTCGCCCTCCCCGCCCTCTCCATAGCTACTGCTGCTGTTGCTGCTGTTCCTCGACGGTCGCCGGTAGCTGGCGGAGGAGATCCAGGTTCACCGCCTGCGAGACCTCCGCGCTGGCCGTCCCCGTCTTGCCCATCATCTTGAAGTCGCTCTGCTGATCTTGAATCGTGCTCACCAGCAGCGCTTGATCGAGCGCGTTGCGGTTCTCGGCCAGGGTGGACAGTTGCACCGTCTTCAGGTAGTCGCCCAGCACGTCGACCGCCAGGCCGGTCGCCCTCGCGATGGGCTCCCGCGCCAGGCCTGGCTTGGTGCGAAGGGTGTCGATGATGTGAAACCACGTGCGCATGACGCTGCTGACCTCGGCCGGCCGACTGTGGAGCACGTCGGGACGGACCGCGCACATCTCTTCAATGCGAGGCGTCTTGGCGTCGGCGGTGGTGAAGACGACCGAGGTGCCCTCGCCGCCCTTCGCCAGTTGCGGCTCCCACAGCAGAGCGGCCTGCACGGCGTGTTGATGCAGTTCAGCCAGGGCCTCCTGGTCGGTGTGGGTCGCAATCATGGTCGTTTCTGAGGGAGACAACCCCGCCTGGCTCAGGGCCAGACCCACCACGTAGTCCTGACCCTGCGGCACCGCGACGGATTTGTGCTTGAGATCGGTCAGACGGGTCGCCGAGCTGGCCACCAAGACGTCCTCGCCCACGCTGGTGCCGAGCGAAAAGAGGTAGATGCCCACCCGCGGAAAGCGCATCAAAGCCAACGAAAACGAGTCCAGCGTCCCGCAGGCCATGTCGAGCTGGCCGGCCGCCAGCATCTCCCAGCGCAAGTTGGTGTCCGGCACGACGACGACTTCTACGGCCTGGTGGTTGTCCGGCCACTTGGGGAGGGCCGCCATGGGCAGATTGGCCGGTCGGTCGCTGATGCCAATGCGGATGGGTTGTCGTCCCAAGGGTGTGGCCGCTGCCACCGGCGTCGGAGTAGGCTTGGGGCGTTCCCACGGGAGCACTGGAATCTGCGTGGCCAGGATGCGATACAGCACCCCGGTCACCACCGCCATCACCACCAGGTTCAGGATCACCCGCTTCAGCATGCGGGCCTCTCAGCGATGCACGGCAGAGCGGGACGTTCGGGAGAAGTAATCGATAAGGTCAATCTTCGTCAGAATTCCCTGTGGATGCTGTTCGGCATCGGTGACGATCACGGCAGGACGGCCCTGCAGCAGCACCTTGTAGACGGAGCTGATGGGGCTGGCCTGATCGTAGGCCGGCAACGCCTCGCTCATGACTTCTTCCACATTCTGTTGCAGCACCTTGGGGTCTTCGAAGATCAAGTTCATGAGTTCAGTCTCGTGGACCGTTCCCACCAGGTGGTTGGCTTCATCCAACACGGGCACCTGGGAAATGCTGTGCTCTCGCATGATCTGGATGGCCCGGGTGACCGGGTCGCGCCGCGAGGTCGTAATGATGGATGGCAACCCCTGGCCCTTGCTGCGCAGCACTTGCAACAGGGTGGCCGATTCCGTCACATGGTCCCAGAAGCCGTGCTCTTTCATGTAATCGTCATTGAAGAACTTGGACAGGTAGTTGCGGCCGGTATCGGGGAGGAGCACGACGACGACCTTGTCCTCCTCCAGATGGCGGCTGACCTTGAGGGCTCCGTAGACGGCCATGCCGGACGAGCCACCGGCCAGAAGGCCTTCTTCCCGGGCCAGGTGACGGGCGGTCGCAAAGGCCTCGCGATCGCTCACCGTGACGTACTCGTCCACGAGGGAGAGGTCGGCGGTCGCGGGAATGAAGTCCTCTCCTACCCCTTCCGTCTTGTAAGGACGGGCCGTCTCACAGGTGTACAGCGAGCCCTCCGGATCGACTCCCACGATGCGCACCGACGGCTTGCGCTCCTTCAGGTACTGAGCGACCCCCGTGATGGTGCCCCCCGTGCCCAATCCACACACGAAGACGTCGATACGGCCTTCGGTCTGATCCCAGATTTCCGGTCCGGTCGTCTCGTAATGGCTGCGCGGGTTCATGAAGTTGGCGTATTGATTGGGCTGGAAGCCGCCAGGCAGCTCCCGAGCCAGGCGGTCGGCCACCGAATAGTAGCTCTCGGGAGACTCCCGCGGCACCGCCGTGGGGGTGATGACGACGTCGGCCCCATAAGCTTTGAGCAGCCGAACCTTCTCCATGCTCATCTTGTCGGGCATGACGAACGTGCAACGATAGCCCTTGAGCGCCGCGACCATGGCCAGCCCCACCCCGGTGTTGCCGGAGGTCGGTTCGACGATGGTGCCGCCCGGCCGAAGCTTGCCCTGCCGCTCGGCCTCTTCGATCATGCGGAGGCCGATACGGTCCTTGACGCTGCCCCCAGGATTGAGGAACTCGAGTTTCGCCAGGATGGTCGGCCGCACGCCGGCCGACACCTTGTTGAGCCGCACCAGCGGCGTGTGGCCGACCAGTTCGAGAATGTTGTTGTAGTACTTCATGGAGGCCCCGCCTGTCTTCGTGCCACCCGGAGAGACTCCTGTGCAATAAACGCCCGTGCCTGGCGTCTATGCAATTACCTTTGACAAGGAGCCATTGCACCGTGAAGAGTTATGTCGGGCTCGTATTTGTGGTGGCCGCCGCCTGGGCCACCGGCGTCCTGTACGCCTTGCAACCCCCAGCGTCGAGATCGCCGGTGCGCGACTACCTCCGCAGCGTCACCGTGGAAGCCCCGGCCCGCTATCGCAACCTGTCCATCTATCCAGTGTGCAGCAGCCGTCCGTCCCGTCCCGAGTTGCTCTCTCTCGACGAGGCGGTGCGCAACCATGACCTGATCGTGCGAGAGATCGGGGAAGGGGAAGTCAACACGCTGTCGGTCGAGAATGTCGGCAAGCTACCCGTGTACATCATGGCGGGCGAAATCCTGGAGGGCGCCAAGCAGACCCGGGTGCTGCAAAGCGACGTGCTGGTGCCCCCGCACAGCGGCCGCCTGGACATCGGCGCCTTCTGCGTGGAGCACGGCCGATGGTCCTACCAAAGTGAAGACAAGACCTTCCATAGCGACAGCTATATGAGCAACCCGGCCGTGCGCGCCAAGGCGGCCGAAAGCCGGGACCAGGGCGCGGTGTGGGCCGAGGTCGACGAGACTCATCGCCGCCTGCAGGTGCCAGAGCAGACGGGCGCCCTGACGGAGGCCTATCGAGCCCCGCAGATCCAAGAGGACGTGGGCCCCTACGTGCGAGCGCTGGGCGAACTGCCCGAGGAGAATCCGCACATGGTGGGCGCCGTCGTGATGGTCGGCGATCGCCTGCTGTGCGCCGATGCTTTCGGGCCTCGCAGCCTCACCACGGCGCTGTGGCCAAAGCTGATCCGCAGCTATGCCCTCGAAGCCGTGGCGCAGCCGGATAACGATGAAAAATCCGGGGACGGTCGGGCGGCCGCCCAGGCCCTGCTGGAGCGGGCCTCCGAAGCTGGACTGGAGAAGGAAAGCACGCCCGGCCTGGGTCTACTCGAAGACATCACGGGCAGGAGCGTGACCGGCTCAGTTCTCGTCTATCAGCAATGGCCTCTGCACGTGGCCCTCTTCCCGCATGAAAGCTACGGCCGTCCCCAGCGCCCCGAGGAAGACAGCGTGCCCGCCATCCAACGCTCCTACCCCCGCTAACTCATAGCGCTGCGCTTGGGGGGGGGCCCCAGCGAAGCGAGGGGGGGCGCAGCCCCATAAGCACTAACCTAAGCTTGACATGCGGCTGCCCGTCTGGTACCATGGAGACGTGGCGGCAACGTCGACGATCATGGACGAGGAGTGGGCGGTGCTCGCTAGTTTGCTGCCCGACGGATGGAGGGAGCTCGCCA
>DASYBA010000358.1:0-3159 GCA_036501005.1 Candidatus Xenobia bacterium
AAAGGGTTGAAGACGTCGATCGTCGACATGTCGTACGGCGAAGAGGCGGGCATCAAGTCGGCGACGATGATCGTCGAGGGCCCCTACGCGTACGGCTATCTCAAGGCCGAGAAGGGCATCCACCGCCTGGTGCGATTGTCACCGTTCGACGCGGCGCACCGTCGGCACACGTCGTTCGCGCAAGTCGAGGTGATGCCGGAGCTGGATGACGAGATCAAGATCGACATCCGCCCCGATGACCTCAAGATCGATACCTATCGAAGCCAGGGGGCGGGCGGCCAGCACGTCAACAAGACGGAGTCGGCCATCCGCATCACGCACGTGCCGTCGGGCATCATCGTGGCGTGCCAGAACGAGCGCAGCCAGACCTCCAACCGCATGGTGGCCATGAAGATGCTGAAGGCCCGCCTCTACGAGCGGGAGCGGGAGGCGCAGGAGCAACGGGCCTCCGAGATTCGGGGCGAGCACAAGGACATCGCTTTCGGCAGCCAGATCCGCAGCTACGTGCTGCAGCCCTACACGCTGGTCAAGGATCAGCGCACGGGGTTCGAAATGGGAGACGCCCAGGGGGTGATCGACGGCAACGTCGACCCGTTCATCCAGGCGTGGCTGCAGTGGCAGGTCAACAAGACCCCCGTGGCCAACGCCGGCTCCTTACCGGATTAAGAGGGCTGCCGCCCCCCAGCCGTTCCGCTTCGCTCCACTGGGGGCCCCCCCGGCTGGCAACCAGGGGAAGCTCTGCGGCATCGGCTTCGCCACTACTAGCTGGCGCCCACCTCGAGGGCTGCTGCACACGCTTTGCTTCGCTCGCTCCCCCCCAACTACCCGGAGTGTAGCGGCTTGAGGGCGGTGCCCCAGGCGACGACCTGGTCCAGCATGGCGTGGACGGTCTTCTCGTGGCGGGCATCGGGCTTGAAGGTCGTGAAGTTCTCGAAGTCGGTATAGAGAGAGAGGCCGACCTGGTTGCGGACGGTCGCCATCTGCAGCTCGGCCAGGACGAGGCGGAGCTGCTCCACCGCACGCTGCGCCCCCTGCGCCCCATACCCCACGAAGCCGGCCGCCTTGTTGTTCCACTCCTGGTAGAGATAATCGAGGGCGTTTTTCAACGCCCCCGAGGGGCCGTGGTTGTACTCGGGCGTCACAAACACGAAAGCGTCCAGGCTGGAGACTCGGCCGGACCATGCCTTGGTATGCTCATGTTGGTACTGATGTCGGCTTGGAGGGACGGGCTCATCCAGAAGGGGCAGGTTGTAGCTGGCGATGTCGACCAGCTCGAAATGGGCGTCGGTTCGCTGCGAGGCGATGCTCTCCACCCAGCGGGCTATCGTTTCCGCCTTCCGGCCGGGTCTGGTACTCCCCATGACGATGCCGACGGTGATCACGCCACGTCGGTTGGGCGAGAAGGCTCCGCTCTCCTGCCCGACGGTCCGCCGCCCACGAGTTGGACGTCCCGCCTCTTGCCGTCCACCCGTTTGGACGTCCCGCCTCTTGCCGTCCACCCGTTTGACGTTCTTGGTGGGTCTCAGCGCCTCTACACATTGAGGCCGATTCGAGAACGGAAGACACGGCGTACAATCTACCTCGAAGGATATTCAAGTCAGGGCGTGTCTACCAGAGGTATAAGATCGACCCGGGGCCAGATTGTGTCAACTGTGTGACAAGGCCTCGATGCTGCCCGGGGCGTCCATTGAATTCCCTTCAAGGGCGAGGCGCACCGAAAATCCGCGAAAAGTTTACAAATCGTTGCGGTGTGCCCTGGAGGAATCAGGCGGGTGGCGTCAAAGTCGTAGCAACCGGAGAAAAATATTCACGTTCGCAGCGGTCTATTTTCAAAAAGACCTTGACGAACTGAGGCTCCATGATTTTAATAGAGTTCTGCACGGCTGGGGCAACCCGGTAACCTTGGTCCGAGGCACGTGCAGAGACGCCAGGCCGACAACTCATCGGCTTGAACAGGACCAGGCGGAAAGCAGGCCCGGCCTGCTGGCACTACAGAGGCGAGCGCGACGAGGTAACGTGGACACTCCCGAGCTCCAGTCTGGACCCCAGCCGACCCCACTGCCTCCGCAAATACAAGGAGGTAAGGAACCATTATGAAAAAGCACACGTGGTTGTCGCATGCGACCATGGCGGCCTTCGTGGTCACCATGGTGGTGGCGCCGGCAACGTCTGCCCCGATGTTCCCGGATCTTCCCCAGGAGCACTGGGCTCGTGACGCCGTAGCGGCGCTCGCGGCCAAGGGCCTGGTGGAGGGTTATCCAGACGGAACGTTCAAGGGCGACCGTGCAGCGACCCGATACGAAGTAGCCATGATCGTGGCCCGACTACTGGCCAAGATCGAACAGGAAGAGGCCACCTTCGCCACCAAGGCGGATCTGGATTCGCTTCGCAAGCTGGTTGACCAGCTTCGCAGCGAGCTGGATGCGCTGGGCGTGCGGGTGCAGAACCTGGAGAACAACGTCGGCAAGCTCGACAAGCGAGTCACCGAGCTGGAGCGTATCCGCTTCTACGGCTGGAGTGACACCCGCTTCGTCTCGCAGGGCTTCCAGAACAATGGCTTGACCCTCGGCACCGGCGGCAACGTCGGCGGCGCGCTGGGTTCGCCCATCGGCTTCGGGGCCACCAACTACAACGCAGCCATCGGCACCAACGCTTCGGGTATGTCCGGAAACTTCTTCTGGGGCATGGCGTCGCAGCCGGACGGCGCCGCTGGCGCCCGGACCAACTTCTTTGGTTCGACCACGACCTTTGCCGGTCTTCCGGATACGGGTCAGTCGGGCTTCGTTAGCAGGGCCGTTCCGCTGGTCGTCCCCGTGATGGACCTGCTGAACGGTTCGCCTCTCACCAACGGTACCGGCTTCACCAACACCACCGTGTTGGGGGCTCGCATCAAGGTCTCTGACGACGTTGATGCAGGCCTGGAGCTGTCGGCCTACGTGAGCACCGGCGATGCCATCGTCGATGCCTTCTACGGCACCACGGCGCCCTATCTGAGCAACCAGTTCACCGGAAACTCCGGGATCGCCGGCGGCCAGGGTCTGAACAATCAGCCCTTCACCCGCATGAACCTGGACAACTTCTGGCTGATCCACAAGCCCAGCGGCCTCAAGCTGCAGGTCGGTTCCTTTGACGGCACCAACTTCGACGACTGCATCTACG
>DASYBA010000359.1:0-5940 GCA_036501005.1 Candidatus Xenobia bacterium
CAACAAGTGTTACAGCGTGTTAACAAGACATTCACAGGGATTTAACTTCGAGCACACCATCTGTTTGCATCTCTCGGCTATGATGAGTGGGACCAAAAGAATTGACGAGGAGAACGACCGAAAATGATGCTGGGAAATCCGTTGATGATGGGCATGGGCATGAACCCGATGATGGGCATGGGCGGCATGGGCATGATGGGCGGCATGGGGATGATGAACCCCATGATGGGCGGCATGGGCGGCATGGGCGGCATGGGCGGAATGGCCGGCGGCTTCATGGGCAGCATGATGGGCGGCGGTATCGGCTCAATGCTGGGCGGTGGCGTCGGCATGGGCCTCGGCGGCATGCTGGGTTCGGCTCTGGGCCCGCTGGGTTCGATGGGCGGCATGATGCTCGGCGGCATGTTCGGTAGCGGCATTGGCGGCGGCCTCGGCTCGATGCTCGGGGGCATGGGCGGCTCTATGATGGGCGGCATGATGAACCCGATGATGGGCATGGGCGGCATGGGCATGGGCGGCATGATGAACCCGATGATGATGGGAATGATCTAGACCTCCCCAGTCTCCTCGGCGAGCAAGGCACCGGCGGGTCTCCTCCGGTGCCTTGTCGCGAGCGGGCCCGGACCCCATCTTGAGCGGGTCTTGACGCGTGTCATACAGGGATCACCTCGGCGGGTCTGGTAAATCACCGCATGCCCACAGAGCTCACTCGTTCCCCCGCCATCAACCTCCTGCTCAACACCATCGAGCAGTACCAGCAGGAGGAGGTGGACGGCGAAACCGTCATCACGGTCTTCAATGAGACCGTGGCCTTCATCAACGAGGGCCTGCAGAAGGCTTTCGAAGGCCAGGTCAAGATCTCCCCGCCCGGGTCGGCCATGCGTTCCATGGCTCCCGAGGTTCAAGCTGCACTCGACCAGTTGCGGAAAACGCTGGACCAACTGCGTCGCGCTCTGGAGACGGGCTCCCCCGGCGAGGCCCTGTTGGCCGCCGTCGTCGACACCACCGGCCGGGTCTTTGATGCCTTCGACCGGCTGCAGGCCGCCGAAGCCAAAGAACCCAACCTGTCTCGATCGCCCCATCTGAACCCCCTCATGAAGGTGGGCTTCGCAGTGGCCGACGGCACCATGGATCCGGCGCTGTTTCGCACCTTGCTGACCAACATGGTAGCCTACCACCATCAGATGGCGCTCTTCAAGCCTCCCGCCGTCGCCACCGAAGCCCAGCGAGCCGACATGCAGTCGGCGCTCAAACAGCACCTGGAGGGGCTCAAGGAAGCCGAACGCTACTTCGAAGACGGACAGGGCGCCCACATCAAGCAGGGTCTGGAGCGCTCCAACCAGGCCGTCAACCGGCTGTACGCCCTCGACGAGGCGTTCCAGGCTGCCGAAGCCGCCGCCCGGGTCAAGCGCTGCATTCGCTGCTCGGAGGAAAACGACGTTCAGGCCCGCCTCTGCCGGCGGTGTCAGGCCCCGTTGCCCCAGGTGATCGACTCGACCACCTCGACGGTCGACGTGCAGATTGCCGATCAGGTCAAGGCGACCGGGCACGTCGTGAGCGAGGTGACCCAGCCGCTGGTCGAGATGGTGGCGGAAATTCGCAGCGGCAAGAAAGTGCTGTACGATCTCAACGACCCGCTGCAGGCCCTCGAAGAGCGCATCAAGACCCTCTGGGATCAGTTGAAGCAGGTCAACCCAGAAGAGCAGGCCGGCAGCCCGGAAGACCTGGAGGCCATGAAGTGGGCGCAGGAGGTGATGTCTCAGGGCATCCACGAGATGGTGGAGGGTCTGAACAACATGCGGCGCGCCGTGAACGCGCACGACCAGGCCGGCCTGGACGTCGGCATGGAAGCCTTCCTGACCGGCCACGATCGCATTGCGGAGGTGTACCAGGCAGCCCTGAACCTCGCCCAGCAGCAGCAAAGCGTTGCCCCCTGACCTGGCTATCCTGGCCGATGCCGCCCGACAGCACGAGCTGCGGGGCGAACTGGCCGAGGCGCAAGCTCGTTGGCAGGAATACCTGCGGTACGCCCCCGCTGACTATGCGGCCCGGCTAGGGCACGGGCGGGTCCTCTACTTCCAAGACCGCCACGCGGAAGCCGACGAAGCCCTTCAAACGGCTCTCCAGGTCAATCCCGACGGGGCCGAGGCGCTTTTCTTCCTGTCCAAGGCCCGCTTTGAACAAGGGTTATGTGGCGCGGCCCAGGAGCTTTTCCTGCGGGCCGCGTCGCTGGACGCGCGTCTGGATCACCCCGGCTATCGGGAACGACTCTTCGGCGCCCCGCCGCAGCCGACGCTACCCTACGTGGAGGCTTCTCCGGTGGACTCGCCCCCGCCGGCCACCGAGTCTCCTCCGCCCGACCCGCGAACCAAGGTGTTGCTGCGGCCCGTTCGAGAAGGGTTGCGGGCGTTCCACGGCCACTCCGGCCTCAAGACGTCGCTGCGCCGACAATTGCTGCGGCCGCTGCGGGCGGGCTCGCGGCGAAGCTGCCTGATGTTTGGTCCCCAGGATTGCGGCAAGCGGTTTCTCGCACGCTGCCTGGCGGGTGAGCTAGGGGCCCCCTTGCTCGAGCTGGAGGCCGAGTCGTGTCAGACGCCCCTCGGGCAGGTGCAGGCCCGCGAACGGCTGTACGATTTTCTACGCAGCGGCGGTCCGCAGGTCGTGACCGTGTTGAGATTGGAACGGCTGGCGGGCGTCCATCCTCACAAGCCGCGACCGGGTCTACCGGGTCCGCTGGCGTTCCTCGAGCCGGTCGCGACCTCCCGCGAGCCGGTGCTGGTCTGTTTCCACACTGGCGTTCCCTGGATTGTTCCCCGCTCGTTGCGGACCTCTCCGTGGCTCGCCACCCGCTTCTACGTTCCCCCGCCCGACACCCGGGCCCGACTGCACCTGTTGGATACGGCGTTCGGCAAGCTGCTAACGACTCGACAGCGCACGGCTCTGGTGCAGCGCACCGAGGGCTTCACCACCGCCGACATCGGGGCCCTGATTCTGCTCATGGAGCGGCACACGGGTCCGGCGCGGGCCTCCCAGATGCTGTCTCGCATTGTAGAGGAGGATCGCGCTTCCGTCGGGGAGGTCCACTGGGCCGAGGCCGTGCGGGAGGTGGCCCGGGTCGAACCCAGCTCGCCCGAGTGGCTGGCCGCCGCCCGCCAGGCCCGCTATTCGTTGGTTACTGACTGACCGCGCCGCCGCCGATGGCCCAGTTCAGCTCCACCAGAGACTTCTGGTAGTCGCAGGCGGCCTCCAGGTTGTTGACCTGCGCCTTGCCCAGAGCGCCGAGGGCGTCGATGACTTCCAACTGGATGCCTCGACCGGTCTGGAAGCGGAGCACGGCAATGCGGTAGTTCTCCTGGGCCGCGTCGATGGCGGGCGCCGTCAGCGTCAGGTTGTTCGTCTGGTTCTGCACGTCGGCGTAGGCCTTGTAGACGTCCCGCTTGACGATCTGGCTGATGGCGTCGGTGCGGGACTTCAGCAACACCGCCTGGGTGCGGGTCGCCTGGCTGGCGTTGCGCTCCTGGGCCTGCATCTCGGCCCGGGTCAGCTCGAGCCGAGCCGCCTCCAGGTCGGGTCGCTGCTGCAGGGCGAGCTGGACGACCGCCGACAGGTCGGGGAGCGGGGTGGGCTTGTCGGCCAGCTTGCCGTTCAGGGTGACGTCGGAGGCCTGGTCGACCCCCATGGCCAGCTTCAGGTCCATGACGGCCTTGGAGGCTTCGCAATCGGCATTGTTGAGCTGCTGCTGGGTGTCTGCCACCGCCAGCTTGGCCCGGTAGATGACGACCTGGGGCACGCTGCCCGCTTCCAAGAGCGACTGGGCCAGTTGGTTGGCTTCCGCCTCCTTGCTCACGATGTCGTGGTAGACGTCGCTCTTCTCTCGAGCCAGCATGGCGGTGAGCCACTGTTGGCGGGTGGTGCGGATGATCTCGGTGACCTGTGCCCGCTGCGCGTCTTCCGTGGCCTCCGTGCCCATCAGGTCCGACGCCACCTGCCGCTGCACCCTCGGGCCGTTGCTGAGCGGCTTGGAAAGCGTCATCACGTCGTTGAACACGGGCTTGGCCAGAAAGGCGGGACGTTCCGACGTGCCCAGGCCGGGTGAGGCCGGCGCGGCCAGGGCGGCCAGCCCACTGCCCGTCGCCATCTCCTCGCGGCGGACTTTGTCGGCAACCGGCTGCAGCTCCGGTCTCTGCTTGAGCGCCAGGTCGACGGCCTGATCCATGGTCAGGCGTTCGTGCACGACAGGGGCCTCGCAGAAAGCGGCCGTGGTGGTCAAAAGCAAGAGCAGCAGCGCGGTTTTTCTCATGATGGCGCCATGTTTTAGTTGGGGGCGCGACTGTCCTTCGAGGGGATTGCGGACGGCTCTGTCGATGGCTCGGCCGAGGATTCGATAGATGGCGTCATACTTGGCTCTTCCTCGGTTGACCCGGCGTCCGTAGAGTTTTGATGAACGACGACGCCCGGGCTGAGATCTTCGAGTCCCTTCCAGATGACGGGGTCACCGACCTGGATGCCTTCCACAATCTCCTGGCGGTCGCCGTCCTTGACCCCGGCCACGACGGGAATGCTGATGGCCACGACTTCGTCCACTCGCCGGTGGGTGATCCACACGACCGTGCGGCCGTCTTGCTGCGTCACCGCGGCAGCGGGCACGGTCACGACGTCGGTGTGGGCTTCGAGCGGCACTTTCACCGAGACGACGGCCCCCGGCGCCAGTTTCTGTTCCGGGTTGGCCACCAGGGCGACGATCTTGCCGTCGGCTTGCACCGACGACAGTTCGCCGTCCAGGCCAAAAGGCAGGGTGGGGCCGGACACCGTGATGGTCGTCCCCGGCTTGAGGGCCTTGGCGTCGGTGGGGCTGACGTGGGCGACCACCCGCATGGTGTCGAGGCGGCCGATCTTGAAGAGGGGCGCCTTCGCCTTGACCGCCTGCCCCGGTTTGACCAGGACCCGGCTGACCAGACCGGGCAAGGTCGCCTTGACCTCTCCGTGCGATGCTTGCAGCAGCAGGGCCTGCATGGGCAGTATCTGGGGCGGGGGACGGGCGAGGGCGGTCTTCTGCGCCGTACGTTCCTGATCCAGGGCGGCCAGCTCCCGGGTGACGGCTTCGCGGGCCTGGGCCAGGTGATCCTGCGCCTGCGCCACTTTGGCCTGCGCCTTGGTGGCGGCCTCCTGGTCGGCGTCCATGTCCGACCGTGAGATGGCGCCGTTGGACAGCAGGTTCTGGTCCTGCGCCAGGGTCTTGGCCGTCGTTTCCTGGTTGGCCTGCGCCTGGGCCACCGACGCCTGCGCCCGACTCACGTCGGCCTTCGCATCGGACAAGGCTTGCAGGGTCTCCTGGGCGTTGGCGTTCATCTCGGCCACCGGAGGCTCGACGGGCGAAGGCACCGGCGTGGGCGAAGGCACGGCCTGGGCCAGCACGGCCAACACGGCGTCGGCCTGGACGCGAGCCCCGGGCTTGACCTTGACCGCCTTCATGGTGCCCGCGTAAGGGGCTGTGATCACTTCGTCGGCGCCTGGCGAAACGATGCCGGTGGCTGTGGTGGAGGCTTGCAGCGTGCCGGTGCGGGCCAGCTCGACCGCGACGGGAATAACCGGTTCGAGGGGCGCCTGGTGCTCGACGGGCGGCGGCCGCCAGATGATGAGCGGCGCTGGGTGACGGTGCAGCCGGACTGCCACGCCCGCCAGGATGATGGCGACGGCCAGCAGCAGCCAGGTACGGGGATATCGCCGGGCAGGTCGAGGCTTCAAGAGGCCGGCTGGGCCACCGCCCCGGGCTCGGCGACCGCGGCAGGCAGGGCGCCGACATATTCCAGGGCCAGGGCGCCAGCTCCAATGAGACCGGCATCATCGCCCAGGGCCGCGGGGATGATCTGGGTCGTGTTGGGCGGAATCATGCGGAAGCGCGTGTTGACTTCGTCTTGCGCCGGGCGCAGCAGCAGGTCG
>DASYBA010000360.1:0-6045 GCA_036501005.1 Candidatus Xenobia bacterium
AACCTCGGCACGCTGGCCATGCTGTCCCAATTGAAGACCCTCGCAGGCCGCCACGTGCAGATCGTCCGCGGCGACCACGACGACGTGACCAACCCTAACTTCATGAAGAGGATGTCGGGCTCGTCGGCCCCAGAGGGCAAGCTCATCATGCAGTCGGACATGGCCAACCAGTGGGAGCAGAACGCCAATGGATTTGGCCCTCTGTTCATCGACGCCCAGCACGCCTTCGAGTCGGCCCAGCCGTACGCGGTGACGGCTACTTCCGGATCGCAGAACGTCGGCATCACGCACGCGGTGGCGGCCCCGATCCCCATGGAGGGTGGTGGCACCCGCAACGTCACCGTCGATGATCTGGCCGAGCGAAACAACAACGCCTGGCAAGCGGTGATGTGGGAACGGAATGCCACCCCGGAGTCGGTGGGTGCGCTCTTCGAGGCGGTCGGATTTGGCCAGCAGTATCCGTCCATCCAGATCGGGGCGCACACGCCGGTCGCCGACGGGCTCTATCGAGAAGAGGCCAACGGGGTGGCCATCACCATCAACAATCCGGACAACGTCATTCTGGCCGTGGTGCCGGCGCACCGGTCGTTCGTGCCGGCCACCGACGTGGTGGATCTGGGCAACCCATACGCCTGACATGGTAACGATTCAATAACGACTCTGCCACGGCGGTAACAAATTCGTAACGCCGGTCAGCCGCGTCGACAACGAGCCATCAGGTATGCTGAGCTTTAGAGAGGTAACGACATGCTCAGCGCCATCACGGGCACCTTCCGCCACATCGCGCACGCCTTTTCGACAGGGTACCACGACGCCGTCCATTATGGGTCGGAGGGGGTCAAGGTCCTGAAGGGGGGCCCGCACGTCGTCGAACACCTCGCTGAGACGTATGTGAATTCTCTGGTCGATCCGCATCCGGGCCCCGACAAGGGAGAGCTGTCGTCGGAAGCCGAGGAGGCCCTGACCCACCGGGCCGAAGGCAACCATCCGGAGGCCCGAGCCAAACTGAGCTTCAATGCGGCCGCCAGGTACATGGGCGAGCCCGGCGACATGCACGACAACGACCATTCCTGGAAGGCCACGTCTTGCTGGGCTCTGAGCCAGGCCATGGCCGCCAGTCTGGACCAGGCGAAATTGACCGGCAACTACAGCAACTTCCACAAGCTCGACGACCAGTTGCAGAAGTACAAGAATCTGAGCGGCCACGGCTACGCGGCCGATACCGACGGCGCCACCGGATTCGGTGGGTCCTGGTACGACGACAACTCCTGGGTCGGGCTAGACTACATGCAAGCCTACCATCAAACCCACGACAAGAAATACCTGACTGCGGCGCAGCAGCAGTTCGACTTCATTCGACACGGCATGTACAAGGGCGGCATGATGTGGGACAGCCAGCAGCAGCCAGGGTCCAACACCAGTCCTCCCAGTTGGAACACCTGTACGGAGGGGCCGGCCGCAGAACTGGCGTTGCGGCTGCACACCGCCACCAACCCGAAGGGGACGAACGACCCCTATCTGCAGATGGCCCACCAGCTCAACGACAACATGAACAAGTACCTGCGGCGACCCGATGGCCTCTACAATGACCATGTAGCTGCCGACCATCCGACCCAACACAAGGCCGGCGACGACGGCTTGCTCGCCTACAACCAGGGCACGCCCATCGGCGTCAACACGCTATTGTATCGCATCACGGGTAAACGAGAGTACCTGCAGGCCGCGCAGCAGACGGCCCATTCGTCGCTGCCAAAAGTGCAGCAATGGGGGCTCAGCGAGAGCCCCGAATGGGACGGCATCTACTTTCGCAACCTCATGCAATTGGATGCAGTGGCGCCCGATCCGAGCTACCGCGCGGCTCTGCAGAAGTACAACAACCAGGCCTGGCACGATGGGCGGCATCCCGCCACCGATCTTTTTGGCAACCACGGGATGGGGAACGACGACAGCGTACCCTCCGGCAGTCAATACGACCTTATCGATCAAATGGGCCTGGTGCAGACGTATTCACTGCAAGCCATGCCCGCATCCGACTACAGCGCCGTTTCCTAGTTTTCGTATAGATTACCGGCTCTATCGCGGCCTCGAGCCAGCCAGATGCGGTGGCCAGGATTGCGCTCGGGGTAGATCTTGCTGCTGGTGGGGAAGTATCGCATGGTGTATCCGGCCCGCCGCCGGGGAGACGTGTTGGCGAGGGCACCGTGGATGATACGGGCCTCGTGGAAGCTGCACTGGTTGGGCAACAGGCTGAGAAACCGCTGCCTGGACTCATCGACATGCTCGATTTCCCGATCGAAGATGTTGTTTGAGGCATCGACCGGGACGTAATCCGACGAACCGCCTTCGTGGCTGCCGGGGATGACCCGCATGCAGCCGTTGTCGGGAGCGGTCTGATCCAAGGCCAGCCAGAGGGTGCAGATCCCTTCCATGGTCGAGACTCGGCCTTCCCAATAGGCAGAGTCCTCATGCCACGGCGTGGCCTTGCCGTCGCCCGGGAGCTTACAGATGAAGTGGCTGCTCCAGAGGCCGATGTCGGGGCCCACCAGCGGCTCGACCAGGTCCAGGACGCGGTCATCGAGGAGGAAGTCCAGCAAGCGTTCTTCCCGAAAGTGAATGGTGTCCAGATCGGCGGCGCCATAGCGCTCCAGCAGTTCCTCAAACGTCTCCAGGAGGTGTCGGAAACGGGATGGTGCGAACACCGGACGGTCGTAGATGGCATAGCCATCGGTGCGATACTGGGCGACAAGGCTGTTGGTCATGGCGCCATGGTAGCCGCGACAGGGTTCCTGGTCTTCCTGTAAAATGACATGATGGTAGCGGAATGACGATGCATCTGACATGGGTGGAGACGGCCAAGGGATCAGCCTATCATGCAGCCATGGTGGTGCTTCGACCCGTTCGGGGCGGGGTCTCGCCCCATACGCATGACTTTGCGGAAATCATGCTCGTCCTGGAGGGCAACGGCCTGCATCGGATCAACGGTCGTCGAGAGAGTCTGGCGGCCGGAGACCTGGTGTTCGTGCAACCGACCGATCACCACTCGATAGAAGGCACCATGCGCTTCGTCAACGTAGCGTTCCCGGTCGACCTGTGGGACCGGTTCACGGCGCTGGCCGGGGGACAGGCAGCCTCCACCCACCTCAGGGGGCAGCGTCATCGGACAGCCACGAACGCTTTCCGACAGGCCCTGGAGGCGTATTGCCATGGTCCGACACGCTTGGATCTATGTCGGTTCTTTATCGATGTCGTGCATTGCACAGCGCCGGTCCCAGCCCCCTACGCCGGCTATCCCGACTGGCTGGCAGATGCCTGCGAACGCATGCACCTTGGAGAGCACCTGCGGCAGGGCCTCCCCGAGTTCATCCGCCTCTGCGGCCGCAGCGGGGCACACCTTTCACGGACGCTGCAGCGGTTGAGCGGGCTGACCCCGACCCAATACGTCAACCAGCTCCGCCTCCGCCAGGCGTCGGTCTTGCTGACGACGACAGACCAAGCGGTCGTCGACGTGGCGTTGGAGTGCGGGTTCGAAAACCTCTCCCACTTCTACCACGGCTTCACGACCCTGTTCGGAGAGCCCCCGCACCAATATCGAATGCGGTCGGCTCACCAGATCCTGCCCCCAGAAACCTAGCGCTTCGCGACCAGGGTGTCGCCGACAAAGACTCGGTCTGGCAGATCGTCCGGGCCGATCATGACCCAGACAATTCCGCCCGGGGCCTCACCCTGGGCGACGATTCTCCCCTCGTGAATGCACCGATGATGGTGGAAGGCGCAGACCAGGACCCGGTTTTTCCGGTCGTTGCTGCCCCCATGGCTGCTGAAGATGATGTGATGGTCCTCCACGCTGCCCCGCCGAGAGCAGCCCGGAACCCCACAGCGCCAAAGATCCCGCTCAGCGATGGGGCGCTTGCGGGCCGCCCGCCGCGCCTCTTGTTCGTACGTCTCCAGAAAGGCGTCTACCATGAAGGACAGGCACTCGCCCTGGGTAGGACGCCCGCCCAGGTTGATGCTGGCCATGCGCAGGCTCAGGCCGACGGCATCCCAGACGTCCGACGGGAGACCGATGCGCACGCGTCCAGGCTTGGTGAAAGGCAGCGGCTTCGGGTCATCTGGGACGGTTGGATAGTTGGGCGCACACGCCGGAACAGACTTGGGTTCCATCGGGGGCATGCAGGCGAGGGCCTCCTCCAGCAGCGCGTGGCCCTGGGGGGACGTCTCCATGGACAAAGCTGGAGGGAGCACATCTCGATATTTTGCCGCGTCCTCCTCCCGCAGGGCCCGAACGTCTCGGACGACTTTGCGAAGCTTGCGGACGGTCGTCTTGTTGGCATACGCCACCCAGGTCTCCGCGGTTGGTACGGTGACGACCTCGCCCACCAGCTCAGCCTGGGACTGCGACAACGTGCCCGTGGCGTATGCCTCCAGCACGACCGGGACCGCGTGCAACCTGCCGCACAGCCGCCGCAAAGCGTGCACCCGTCCCGCGCTCAACCCCAGTGCCTCCACGCAATAGCGGACGTGGGAAAAGAACCCTCGATTTCGATAGACGGCCAGTTTCTCCGCCAGCCACAGTTTACGGACCAGGGTTGCGTTCAGCTCCTGCAGGAAGAGACAGGCCTCGCGCAGCACCCTGTCCAGAGTGACCGAGTCGGCCTCCGCAGACACGTGGAAATCCGGCACCACCGCTGGAACGGCCACGGGCCGGCTCTTACGAGGACGCTCGGCGGCAGCCTCAAGTTCCGCCCGCCGGCGGGCTTGTTCCCGTCTCCACTCCCGTGTCGGCCGGTCGTCCTCGTCCCTCGCCTGGCGGTAGATGTCGTCTGGAGCACCCGCCTGCAGTTCGGCCGACAAACACTCCAGCGCGTCAGCCGTGCTGAGGTTTTCAGCGCACAGCCGCTCGGTGAGCTCGAGGGCTTCTTCCAGGCGGTTGCGATCGTCAGCCGTGAGTTCGAACTCCCGATACTCGAGGGGACTGTCTTCGGGCGCCAGCAGCTTCAGTTCCAGCTCACGCACGGTCAGGCGGCGTGCCCAGCATGCCCAGAGTGTGTCGTCTTCGGGCCGAACCCCCCGCAGGATGAGCCTTACCTTGGAGCGGTTGAGTTCACCCCGCATCCAGAACTCCTCGGTGGTGGGATAGTCGACGATGGTCCGTTCCACCCACGCGAGTTCCTGGGCTTCCCGCACGCTCATGCCCAGGCGCTCGCTGAGGAAATCTGACCGACGAGAGTAGCCCAGCGCCTGCAGTCGATTGTCCTGCCACATGCGGTTCAACAGGGCACCGATAGCCCGCTGTACCGGCGTGTGCGCCGACATCAGGAAACACAGCTCCTGGTGAAGTTTCTCAGCCATAGGCTGGAGGTCTTCCTCCGCCAGGCAGTCCGCAACCGTCAACGTCATTTCTCAACTGTACCGCCGGCGTCTTGAAAGTCAATCAATTTCTTCCACAGACTTATCCACACTGTTTTCCGCAAACTTATCCACATCATCCCATCGCTAGAGTGCCGCGCTGGCTGCACGGTCGTACACCATGCCAGCCAGCCAGGCCCGCGCCAGGCGGGCGCTGTCGCCCGAGTTCCGCTCCCCCGTCTGGCGCCTACCCACGTGTCGCGCAGTCTCCTCCAGCGCCGACAGCACACCGGCCGCTCCCCCCATCATCGACCGCTGCAGTTGCCCCACCTCCTGCCACTACCAGCGCCAGCGTCCGGGACCGCATGGCAAGCGTCGAGCGACCCCGCGCAGCTCCAGACCCGGCGCCCGCGACAGCAGCGCCAAGTTGTTCCAATACATGGTGGCCGTATCGTCTACAGCCGCCACGAGCCTGCAGAAACCTGTCGAAGATTCGACCAACGCCTCGCCATCCGTACCGACGATAGACACGGAGTTGTCTCTCGAGCAGGGCATCTCCCAGCTCTCGGGCATGCTCAACACGATGATACCGGCCGGACAGACGAGGGCAAGGTCCCGTCCGGCTACTCCCCGTGGCCGGCGGGATAAGCGGATCTTCATCTTGACAGGGGCGGTGCCGATCGCCTGGAAGTCGGCGTG